>NZ_JBEXUP010000032.1:0-36085 GCF_040614375.1 Nonomuraea sp. NPDC005983 | reverse complement strand
CCCGCAGTTCGCGGGATGCTCCCGCAGTTCGCGGGATGCTCCCGCAGTTCGCGGGATGCTCCCGCAGTTCGCGGGATGCTCCCGCAGTTCGCGGGACGCTCCCGCAGTTCGCGGGACGCTCCCGCAGTTCGCGGGACGCTCCCGCTGCCGCCACCTGGGGATGCCTTTCAGTGGGGGGTTCGTTTCGTTGCGGGGTGCTTGGTCGAGTGATGTCAGTTGGTTGGGGTTCGGTGTGCTGTGGGGGAGTTTGGCGGTTGGCGCCGGGTCGAGGTGGGCGTGTGGGATGTGCGCTCCGGTGCGGCTCGGCGGGTGCGTCCCGACCAGCACGCGCTGCTGTATCAGCGGGGGGCGAAGAGCGGCTCCCAGGAGCCCGGCTTCTGGCTGTTCTCCCTGAACCCGGTGAGCGGCACCGCCTGCCTGCCGTCCGCGCCGACCAGGAGCAGGCGGTTGCGGAACTCGCTGATCTCGCAGTTGTCCACGCCCTTGAGTGCGCAGGCCCAGGTGATCACGTTGTCCTCGCCCGACCAGGCGACGGACTGCTCGATCCAGTGACCGGCGACGGGCTTGAGCGGGGTGGTCCTGCCCGAGGCCACGTCCTTGACCGCCACGATCGCGCCCTTGTCGGGGCTGTCGATCATCAGCGACCGGCCGCTCGGCGACAGGCCCGCCTTCTGGTGTGTACCGGCCACGTTCGGTGGGGCCTCCTGCTGGCTTCCCTCCAGGTCGTAGAAGCGCTTGGTCAGCGGCGGTGTGCTGACGTGCTCCCAGATCAGCATCCCGTCGTGGCTCCAGTGCAGGTCGTTCCGCTGGCCGACGTCGTCGCCGGAGGCCAGCGGACGGAAGTTCGCCTGGCCGCTCTCCACGTCCACGACCGAGAAACCGGTGCGGGCGACACTCACGACCTCCGACGATAGGTTCTCGTCGACGACGCCCTGCTCGTCAGGGTTCGAGGCGTAGCTGGTCAGCAGCAGCTTCTTGCGGTCGGGAGACCACTCGACCGAGGAGGCGGGCTGCTCCAGGTCGACCCACTTCACCTGGCCATGCGGCCCCAGAATGCCGACTCGGCGCGACTGGTGATCCTCCAACACCGCGACGTACCCCCCGGCTGCCACGGCCACGCTCGCCCACGGGGACTTCTCGTAGGTCTCCGTGTCGGGGTTGTAGAGGTACCAGGTCCTGGTGAGGATCTGCCGCTTGTCGGAGATCTTCTCGGTGCTCCAGACGTAGTAGGCGTACATCGCCACCTCCGGCGTCGCCACCAGCTTGGCGGGCACGGCGGCGTCCGGGTCGGTCGACAGCTCCGGCGGTCCTGCGAGCGCGATGGCCGGACCGCCGGCGATCAAACCGTCGGTGAGGACGCGGCTGGTCTCCCCGCCCATCCCCTGGGTCGCGGTCGGGACGGTCAGAGCGGCTGCCACGACGGCCGCGGTGGCCCCTGCCATCACCGCGAACGCCTTGATCCGGTTCCGCCTGCGCTTGCCGAGCGCCCGATCGGCGAGCCTGTCCGGCACGCGCGCTTCGTCCGCCCAGCCGCTGAGGGCTTCCCTTACGACATCGTCGATGGTCATGCCATCGCCTCCCCGATGATGTTGTACGGCTCGGTCAGTTCGGGTGCCAGGGTTCGGAGCCTGGCCAGCGAGCGATGGGCGGTGCTGCGCACGGTCCCCACGGAGCAGCCCAGCATCGCCGCCACCTCGGCCTCCGGGAGGTCCTCGAAGTAGCGCAGGACCAGCACGGCCCGTTGTCGGCGGGTGAGTCTGGCCAGGGCCCGCCGTACGACGATCTGCACGTCGACGGCGTGCGTGGAGTCCTGGACGGCCCGCTCCGGTGGCTGCGCGACGGCGGTCTCCCGCCGGCCTGTGGCCCGCCGCCACAGGGAGACCTGCTGGCGGTACATCACCTGCCGGACGTAGGCCTCGGGCTCCTCCACCGTGCGCCACTTGGCGACCGTCCTGGCCAGGGCGGTCTGGAGCAGGTCCTCCGCGGCGTGCTGGTCCCCTCCGGTCAGCAGGAAGGCCAGGCGCATCAGAGAGGGGGAGCGCGCCGCCACGAAGTCGCGGAAACGTCGCTCTGCTGCGGCGTCCACGATCACCTCCATAGTTCGGTTGTCGTCCTAGAGACGCGTCCGGGCGACGGTGCTATGCCTGACCGCCAGATCGGAGTTTCCTCCCGGTGCCCGGCGTGCGGGCATCCAGGTGCCCCGCCACAGGTGCCAGGGACCGGGACGTCCCCAGCGGCCGTCGGGGGCGGCGATCGGCTGAGTTCCCGGTTGTCGGTCGGGCATGGCATGCTGCCTGACATGGCGGGAACCGATCCAGCACCTGTGACCTTGGTCGTCGGCGACGAGGAGCTGCTGGCCGAGCGGGCGGTCGGTGCGGTCGTCGCGGCCGCGCGGGCCGGCGACGCCGGTGCCGAGGTGCACGATCTCGTCGGAGGGAAGGTGGGGGTCGGGGAGCTGACCCAGCTGACCTCGCCGTCGCTGTTCGGGGACCGGTCCGTGGTGGTGATCCGGTCTGCTCAGGATCTCGTCAAGGAGACCATCGCGGAGGTCGTGGCGTACGCGGGTCGCCCGTCGGACGACACCGTGCTGATCCTGGCGCATCCGGGCGGGGTGAAGGGCAAGGCCCTGGTCGACGGGGTCAAGAAGGCCGGGGCGCAGGTGGTCACGGTCAACAAGATCACCAAGCCCGGAGAGCGGCTCGACTTCATCAAGGGGGAGATCAAGCGGGCCGGGCGGAGCATCGCCGCCGACGCCGCCCAGGCGCTGCTCGACGCGGTGGGCAACGATCTGCGTGAGCTGGCGGCGGCGTGCAGCCAGCTGGCCTTCGACACGCAGGAGAAGACGATCAACGCAGCCGCTGTCGCGCGGTATCACAAGGGCCGGGCGGAGGTCACGGGGTTCAACGTCGCCGACTCCGCCATCGAGGGCCGCCTCGCCGAGGCGCTGGAGCAGCTGCGGTGGGCGCTCGGCACGGGCGTCGCGCCTGTGCTGCTGGTGAGCGCGCTGGCCGGAGGGCTGCGCTCGCTCGCGAAGGTGGGCGGCGCGCCGCGGAATCTGCGCGGCGGGCAGCTGGCCAGTCACCTGGGGATGCCGCCGTGGAAGATCGACCGGGTGAAGCGGCAGCTGAACGGGTGGGGCCCGGAGGGGTTGTCGCGCGCCATCCAGGCGGTGGCCGACGCCGACGAGCAGGTCAAGGGCGGGGGAGCCGATCCGGCGTACGCGCTGGAGCACGCGGTCCAGGTCGTCGTGGCCAGCCGGACAGGCCGCTAGCCGACACTCGCGTGCCACGCTCCAGCCCGCGCCGCCGCGTCGATCGGCGCGGCGTGGTGTGAGGCGTGGTGTGATGCGGCGTTATGCGGCGCGGCCTGGTGTGAGGCGGCGTGATGCGTGGTGTGATGCGGCGCGGCCTGGTGTGAGGCGGCGTGATGCGACGCGGCGTCGTGGGGCGTGGGCGTTTGCGGTCGCTGTGGAAGGTCAGCGGGAGGATTCCACGTTGATCAGCAGGCGTTTGAGAAGCGCGGCGAGGACTTCCTGGTCCTCCGGCCCCAGGACGGCGACCATATCGGCCTCCACCTCGCCCCGGATCTTCATGGCGTCCATCCAGAGGTCGTGGCCCTGAGGGGTGAGCTCCACGTCCACGCGGCGGCGGTCGTCGGTGGCACGTACCCGTCTCACCAGGCCGGACCTCTCCAGGGTGTCGAGCCGCCCGGTCATCCCGGCGGGCGAGAGGAGCAGGTCGGCCGCGAGTTCGGAGGGGGTGGCCGTGCCGCTGCGGGCCACCAGGCGGTGCAGGGTCTCGAACTCGAAATCCTGCATCCCCACCTGCGCGAGTGCGGCCTCCTTGGTGTGGCGGAGGTGCTTCACGAGGAGCTGCATGCGGGTGACGATGGCCTCCGCCCGCTCGTCGAACGGCGCCTTGCCGCGCCAGCGTGCGAGATGCCGGTCGACCGAGTCTGCTGCGTCCACGTCATGGATTATACGCCAGCAAGTATTTTGTTGACGAAACATTGGCTAGCGAATTAGTGTCGGCCGTCATGACGAACCGGCTGATGATCGGGCGTGCCCTCTCCGCCCTCGCCACGGCACTGATCCCCACCACGCTCACCCTGGCCGTCCTGCGCGCCACCGGGTCCGGCGAGGACCTCGGCCTGGTGCTGGCCGCCGAGCTGGTGCCGCTGCTGCTGTTCCTGCCGGTCGGCGGCGTGCTGGCCGATCGGATGCGGCCCGAGCGGCTGGCGTTGCTCGCCGATCTCACGCGCGGCCTGTCCCAGGCGGCCATCGGAGTTGAACTGCTCCTGGGTGCCGGACGGGTGCTGGACCTGGCCGTCCTGTCGGCCGTGGCCGGAGTGGCGATCGCGTTCGGGATGCCCGCCGTGCCCCGGCTGGTGGCCACCGTGGTCCCCGACGAGCACAGGCTGCGGGTGAACGCCCGGATCGGGGTGGCCACCAGCCTGTCGGGCGTGGCAGCTCCGGCGCTGGCCGGTGGCGTGGTCCTGGTCGCCGGGCCGGGATGGGCGGCGCTGCTCACCGCGGCGGTGTTCGCCTGCTCGGCGCTCACGCTGGGCGGGGTCCGCACGCCCAGGCCGGTGCGCCTCGCGCGGGCCGGCACGTTCGGCAGCGACCTCGCCCAGGGCTGGCGCGAGATCAGGACCCGGCCGTGGTTCCTGGCGAGCGTCCTCGGTCACGGCGTCTGGCACTTCATGGCCGGGCTGTTCCTCACCCTCGGCCCGCTGACCGCCGTCAGGGAGCTCGGCGGGGAGGCGAGCTGGGTGCTGATCGTGCAGTGCGGCACGGTGGGCCTGGTCGCGGGCGTGTTCGCGGCGCCGCGGCTGCCGATCCGCAGGCCGCTGGTGGCCGTCCAGGTGGGCGCCGCGCTCTACCTGCTGCCGATGGCGGCCCTCGCCGTCCCCGCGCCCGCCGCGGTGATCGCGGGCGCGTACCTCGTGGCCATGTTCGGGCTGGGGCTGCTCAGCCCGCTGTGGGAGACGGTGGTGGCGCGCGAGATCCCGGAGCAGGCGCTGGGACGGGTACGCGCCTTCGACCAGCTCATCTCGTTCGCGTCGCGTCCGCTGGGCCTGGCCGTGGCGGTGCCGCTGGCAGGCGCGACCGGCGCCACCGGGCTGCTGTTGGCGGGCGCGGTGGCGGTGGGCGTGGCCAACCTCGCGGCGATCGTCAGGACTCCTGCGGCACGGACTCTCGAAGCACCCCGTCGCTGATCTCCAGCACCCGGTCGGCCAGCGTGATGAGGCTCGGGTCGTGCGTGGCGACCAGCGCGGTGACGCCCTCGCTGCGCACCAGAGCGCGCAGCAGCTCCATGATCTGGCGTCCGGTCTGCGAGTCGAGCTGGCCGGTCGGCTCGTCGGCCAGCAGCAGCCGCGGCCGGTTCGCGAGCGAGCGGGCGATGGCGACGCGCTGCCGCTGGCCGCCCGACAGCTCGTACGGACGCTGGTTCGCGTGCTTGTCCAGCCCGACGAGGGAGAGCAGCATCCGCACCCGCTTGTCCCGCTCCGCGACCGGGGTGCGGGCCAGCCGCATCGGCACACCGACGTTCTCGGCCGCCGACAGCACCGGGATCAGGCCGAACGACTGGAACACGAACCCGATCACGTCGCGGCGCAGCGCCAGCAGGTCGTCCTCGGCCAGCGCGGTGACCTCCTGCCCGGCCACGACGACGCGTCCCGCATCGGGCCTGTCCAGGCCGCCGACCTGGTTGAGCAGGGTGGTCTTGCCGGACCCCGATCGTCCGCGTAGCGCGATCAGCTCGCCGGGGAACGCCTCGAAGGTCACTTCGCGGAGCGCGACGACCTCCTTCGGCCCGGTGCGGTAGACCTTGCGCACCCCCTCGACCGTGACCAGGGGCGGCTCACTGCTCACTGGAAGGCTCCTCTCGCGCCGGCCAGACGCCGATGTGGTCGGACTCGAGTTCGAGGCGCACCCGGCGCTCCATCTCGAGGGCGTTCATGAAGTCGCGGGGCAGTTGCAGGCGTCCCACGCGGTCGAGCACCGCGTACTCCTCGGCGACGATCTGGCCCTCGGCGTCCTCGCGGCGCAGCGTCTCGCTGCTGGTGCGCCCGTCGCGGATGCCGATCGTGCGGTCCACCTGCTCGGAGACCAGCGGGTCGTGCGTCACGATGACCACGGTCACGCCCAGCTCCCGGTTGGCCTTGCGCAGCGCGTCGAACACCTCCCCTGAGGTGTCGCTGTCGAGCTCGCCGGTCGGCTCGTCGGCCAGGATGAGCTGCGGCTCGTTGGCCAGCGCGACGGCGATGGCGACCCGCTGCTGCTCACCGCCGGACATCTCGGACGTTCTGCGGTCTGCGCAGTACCCGACGCCCAGCAGCTCCAGCAGCTCCGTGGCGTGCCCGCGCCGCGCGCCGCCCGCCAGCTTCATGGGCAGCTCGACGTTCTCCCGCGCCGTCAGGTAGGGCAGCAGGTTGCGCGCGGTCTGCTGCCAGATGAAGCCGACGACCTCGCGCCGGTAGCGCAGCCGGTCCTTGGCCGTCATCGACAGCAGGTCCGTGCCCGCCACCCTGGCGACGCCCGCGGTCGGCACGTCCAGCCCTGACAGCACGTTCAGCAGCGTCGACTTGCCCGAGCCGGACGCGCCCACGATCGCGACCAGCTCGCCGCGCTGGATGAGCAGGTCGAGCCCCTGCAGGGCGACCACCTCGACGCCCTCGGTCTTGTAGATGCGCACCAGGTTGTCGCACACGATGTGCGCGTCGCCGCCGAAGGCGGTCTTCTCCTGCGTCGCCTTGGCCTCGAGCTCGGACAGGGTCGGGTTCAAGAGAGGTCACCTACTCGGAGTACGGCGCCGAGGTTGCGGCGACGGCTGATGGCGGTGTGCACGTACGCGCCGAGCAGCGCGACGGCGGCGAGCCCCGCTGCCAGCGCTGTCGGCGTGATCAGGTCGAGGTCGTAGTCGCCGACGGCCAGGTCGCCGGCGTAGGACGACAGGTCCACGCCGGGGCCGAGCGCGGCGGGCAGGCCGAGGCCGAGCGCGAGCCCGACCAGCGCGGTGACGAGGACCAAGGGGAGGATCTCCAGGATCGTCAGCCCCTGCGCCTGCCGGTCGGACAGGCC
The DNA here is from genome assembly GCF_040614375.1 of Nonomuraea sp. NPDC005983. Classification (NCBI taxonomy): domain Bacteria; kingdom Bacillati; phylum Actinomycetota; class Actinomycetes; order Streptosporangiales; family Streptosporangiaceae; genus Nonomuraea; species Nonomuraea sp. NPDC005983. The sequence goes on along the minus strand of NZ_JBEXUP010000032.1, from coordinate 29,001 downwards.
GAGCGTGCGCAGGAAGCTCAGCGCCCTGGCCCGGTCGGCCGCGCCGATCACCAGCATGACGACGACCGCGACCAGCGCGTACGCGGCCAGCGCCACCGTGGTGATGAGCAGCACGCCCCGGACGGACCCGGTGAGCGGATCGTCGGTGATCGCGGCCAGCGCCCCGACCTGGGTGGTCACCGTGCCCGACCCGGCGGCCTTCACCAGGGCGGCTGGGTCCGCGTCCCCCTTGATCAGCAGCGTGTTCACCATCGGACGCTGGTTCACCCCGAACGGGACGACCAGGAACTTGCCCTGGGTGAAGAACCCCGGCAGCGCGGGCACCACGCCCCGCTCGACGACCTTGGTCCGCTGCTGCCAGCCCACGTCCAGCACCCGGCGTCCGCGCAACTCGGGGGAGACCAGGGCGGGGACGCCGGAGGACGTGTCAGGCGCGGCGGGCACGCTGATCGGCGCGCCGTCGAGCAGCCGCTGCCAGCCGGCCAGGTCCACGGCGAGGATCTCCGCGGTCTCGCCGAGGTAGCCGAGCTGCACGCTGCCGGTCTGCGCGGGCACCAGCTGCTCCACGCCGGGCACCCGGCGCACCCGCTCGACGGCGTCGGCGGGCAGGTTCAGCCGGGACGTCAGCTTGATCGGCGCCCCGACGCCCTGCCACGAGGCGAGCCGCTGTGTGCTGGAGATCCCGCTGGAGATCACCGCGGCGAACACGGAGACGGCCAGCGCGGGCAGCAGGATCAGCACCGGCAGCACGCCGGCGGAGCGCGCGCGGGCGGCGGTGGTCAGCCCGAGGAACGGGACGGCGGGCCGCCTGCGCGCCGCCAGCCGCGCCAACAGCCTCAGCGGGTACGGGTAGCAGCGCATGGTGACCAGCGCGGCGGCGAGCGTCAGCGCGACCGGCACGAACAGCAGGAACGGGTCCTGCCCTTCCTCGGCCACCTGCGTCGTCAGCCCGCGGGTGCGCAGCAGGTAGGCGCCGGCCAGGGCGAGGCCGATGACCAGCACCTCCAGCGTGATCCGCCTGGCCGAGGGGGGCGCGCCCGCCACGTCGTCGCGCCGCTCGTGCAGCGGCGTGCGATGCGTGACGGCCAGTCGCGCGGCGGCGAACCCGACCGCGGTGCCCAGCACCAGCAGCGGTCCCGCGTGCACGACCGGCATCATCGGCCCCGGCACCAGGTACGACAGCGCGTACCCGGCCACCGCGGCGGGCGCGACCGCGAGCGCCACCAGCCGCGCCCCGCCGCCCGCCACCTGCCGCAGCGAACCGCCGCGCGCCCGGACCAGGGCCAGCGCGCCGTCCATCCGGTCCACCAGCAGCTGCACCCCCAGGACGATCACGCCGAGCGCGACCACCAGCAGCCCGCCGAGCACCAGGAACATCACGGTCTGCGCGGTGGCCAGCGCGGTCAGGAAGTCCGACAGCAGCTTGGGCAGGCCGGTGTCCAGCCGGTACTGGCTGCGGGAGAACGCCGACCCCGCGCCGTTGTCGGCCGCGTGCAGCGTGACCGTCTTGGCCATGGACGCGACGGCCGCGCCCAGTTCGGGGACGTCGAACGAGCCGCCGGCGGCCGGGGCGATCGGCAGGACCCAGCTGTACGTCAGGTTGCGGTCGGCGCCGCTGAGCGCGGCCAGGGCGGAGTCGGGGATGAGCGCGGTCGTGTACTTCTCACTGTCCACCTTGCCCGGCGGCACGACCTCGATGGCGTGCAGGATCTCGCTGTGGTGGGTCCAGTAGGGGTCGGCGGGGTCGTTGGCCTGGAACACGCCGACGATTTTGACGGCCGCTGGATGGGTCTCACCGATGATCTTGGTCTGGCCCACCTGGAGGCCCATCACGGAGCGCGCCTCGTCCACGATGCCCACCTCGTACAGCGGGATGCTCGCCCCGTTCCATCGCGTGCTCCCGGTCGCGCCCGGCGCCCTGCCCGCGACCCAGGAGACCCGCTTGTCGGCGTCGGACAGCCAGCCGAGGTTGATGTAGGTGGACCCGCCCGCCCCGTTGACGGGCGTGTTGAACGTCTCGGCGCTCATGTGGCCGGTGCCCGTCCCCGGCGGCGACACGAGCGGCTTCAGCGCGGCGGGGACGAGCCCGCGGAACTCCTTGTCCCTGGAGTCGAACTGGCCGCGCTCGCGCAGGTCCTCCTCCGCGCCGTGCGACTCGAACCGCACGGTCAGGTCGACCTGCTGGGCCAGCGCCGACCGCAGCGTCCGGCGCAGCGCGTCGTCGAACGAGCCCTGCATCGCCCGCGGCAGGCCCGCGACGAGCAGGCAGGCGCTCAGCGTGAGCACCGACAGCACGGCCACCACGCCCAGGTGCACCCGGGCAAGCAGCAGGGTCTTCACTGATCCTCCAGGACGCGGCCGAGCCCCTGCCTGCGCAGGTTGCGCGCGAGCACGGCGACGATGGCGAACAGGACGGCGGCCACCAGCACCAGCATCGCCGCGGTCGCCGCCCACGGGATGTCGAGCACCACGTCGGGGGTGACGGCCGAGGCCTGCCCGGTGAGCACGATGTGCGGCACCACCAGCGTGCCGACGGCGACCGCGAGCACGGTGCCCGCCACCAGCGACAGCCCGATGACGAACGTCTGCTCGATCGCCAGCAGGCCGAACACCTGCCTGAAGCTCACGCCGAGTGCTCGCAGGATGGCGAACTCGGCCATCCGCTCCCTGGCCGCGACCGTGGCGTTGACCAGGAACCCGAGCGCCGCGAACACCAACGCCGCCAGGAAGCCGAGGATCAGCGCCCCCTGCAGGCCGCTGGCCAGCGGGTCGTCCTGGAGGGTCGCGGCCAGCTCGCGCTGGTCGACGGCGGTGACGTCCCATTCGGGCTTGGCCTTGAGCGCCTGGCTCGCGGCGGTGCCGGTGGTGGCGAGCCACCACTCGGTGGCGGGCCTGGGCAGCTGGGCCGCCGCCAGCCCGTGCTCCTGCAGGGTCGCCCAGTCGGCCAGGACGGCGGACTGGTCGGGCGTGGTGGTGGGCATGCGCTCGACCACGCCCGCCACCTTCACCTCGATGATCCTGCGGTCCAGGGTGACCCGGCCGACCTGGCCCGCGTCCAGCTTGAGGGTCTTCGCGAGGTCGGCGGTGAGCAGCACGGGCAGCGGCGCGACCCGGGCCGGCGGGAAGGCGGCCACGACGGGGTGCGATCCGGTCGCGCGCAGCGTCGCCGGGGGCGGGGTGAACGGCCGGCCGTCGGCGCTCAGGCCGGTCAGAGTGACGTCCACGCCGCCTTCCTGCGGCGGGTTGGCGATGAGGCCACGGACCGACAGCGGGTAGGTGATCTTCCCGTTCCGCCCGGCCAGGGCCTTCAGGTCCACGTCCAGCCGGTTGTCGCCCGCCTTCAGCATGCCCAGGGGGAGCTCGCGCCAGACGCCCAGGGCGTCGGCGAGCACCAGCCTGAGCGGGACCTCGCCGCTCGCGCGGGCCTCGACCGTGAGCCGCGCGGGACTGCCCGGCACCGTAACCCCGCCGACCCCGCCGTTTTGGCCGCGCGCCGAGACCAGCGCCCGGCCCAGCTCCGGGACGGGCTGCGCCGACAGGTCAGGACGGAGCTGGAACAGCTCGCCCAGCTTGGCGGCGTCGAGGCCGAGCAGCACGGCGTCCTCGCCGCTCAGCTCGACCTGCCCGCGGAAGGCGGGGGAGGAGGCCGTCACGCCCGGCAGCGCGGCGAACGCGGTGCCGCGCCCGAACGTGCCCAGCTCGGGACCGTCGGGCGGGCCCGACAGCCGCAGGTCCGCCCCCGCCTGGTGGCGGGCCTGGTCGAGCTGCGAAGAACGCCAGGTGGACGCGGTCGCCATCGACACGATCCCGATCGCCACGGCCATGGTCAGCAGCAGCGTCGGCCCCGCGTACTTGAGCGGGCGCCTGCTCACCTGCCAGGCCCCCAGCGCCGGCGCCAGCGTCGGGCGCCTGGACGTGATCCGCTCCGCCACCTTCGAGATGCGCGGCACCAGGCGCAGACCCAGCATGCCGCCGGTCAGCAGCGCCAGCGCGGGCCCCGAGATGATGAGCGGGTCGATGCCCAGCGCGCCGCTCGCGGTGGTGGTGACCGGCGCGCCGTAGTGCTGGAGCTGCCAGATGGCCAGCCCGGCGACGACGAGCAACGCCAGGTCCGCGCCCGCCCGCTCGACCAGACCGCGCCCGCCGCTGCGCCCGCGTGCCGCCTGCTCCTCGATGTAGGTGCGGCGGGCGCCCGCCAGCGCGGGCAGCACCAGGAGCGCGGCCGAGGCGAGGGCGACGCTGATCGAGACCAGGAACGTCCCGAGATCGGTGTCCGGCGCCAGCCGCACCCCGGACGCACTGATCCAGGGCAGCGCGTTGACCAGGGCGAGCAGCGGCGGCCCGAGGAACGGCGCGACGATCGCGCACGGGATCGCCACCAGCAGCGCCTCGCTACCCGCCAGGACGGCCAGGCGCACCGTGCCCGCGCCCCGCGAGCGCAGCAGCGCGACCTCCATACGCCGGTGGTCGGCCAGCAGTCGCGCGGTGAGCATGAGCGCGTACGCGGCGAGCAGCAGCAACTGCAGCACCGGGATCAGCATCGTGGACCTGGAGACCAGCGCGGCCGTGTCGAGCTGCGACAGGATGTTCGGCAGGCGGCTCTCGGCGGTGCAGGCCGGGCAGCCGTTGCGCTTCAGCTCCTCGCGCAGTTGCGCGACCCTGGCCGCGAACGGCCTGAGCTGCTCCGGCGTCAGCGCGCGGAGGTCGGGCACCGAGGTCCAGGTCGCGGTGACGTTCGTGGCGAACCGGGCGAGGAACGTCTCGCGCGGCACCATCAGCGGGCCGTAGGTGGTGTAGTCACTCACCGTCACGCCCCTGCTGAGGAGCTGCTCGCCGGCCCAGCGGTCGCCGAACGGGTCGTTGAGCTGGAACACGCCAGAGATGCGGACTTTGACCGCCTTGTGGTCGAGACGGCCCTCGGTGCTGATCTCCTGGCCCGCCTTGAGGCCGGTGGCGGAGGCCGCCGACAGCGAGATCGCCGCCTCCACGGTGTCGCCGGACGCCTTCGGCCAGGCCCCGGAGACCAGCTTCGCGTGCTGGTCGAGGCCGTCGTAGCTGCCGAACTTGAGCAGTTCGGGGGTCTTCCGGCCCTCCTGGCCGGGCAACGTGTAGGAGTCGGAGGCGAAGCTCGTCGTGATCGCGGCGGGCGCTCCGGCGTACGCCTTGCCCACCTGGGCGCGCACAGCCTGGTCGAGCCTGGGGAACGTCTCGGACGTGACGGGCGCGGCGATGCTCGCGGCCACCTGCCTCAGCGACGCGGTCTCCATCGTGCGGCGGACGCCGACGTCGGCGATGGACGTGGCGTACATGGTCAGCGCGACCAGCGTGGTCGTGGCCAGCAGGATGGAGCCGAACGCGGCCAGCAACAGCAAAGGCTCGCTGAACGCCCGTTTGACGACCAACGGCCCCCGCATATGACCCCCTTCACCCCGTTTAGTGCACTTTTGGGGAAGGAGGGGGCCCAGGGCAAGAGATCTTGGTAAGGGTGACACACCCGAAACGGCGTGGCGATCCGGATGTGATATTGAAACTGTTACACAAACCAGACGAAAACAAGAACGCCGCACCCCGATCAACGGGAGTGCGGCGCCTGGGTGTAGCTGCTACTTGACGGCCAGCGCGGAGACCTGCTTGGCGATCGCCGACTTGCGGTTGGCGGCCTGGTTCTTGTGGATGACGCCCTTGCTGGCAGCCTTGTCGAGCTGGCGGGCGGCGGCGCGCTGGAGCGCCGTGGCCTGCTCGACGTCGCCCTGCTCGGCGGCCTCACGGAACTTGCGGACGGCCGTCTTCAGGGACGACTTGACCGCCTTGTTGCGCTGGCGGGCCTTCTCGTTCTGCTTGTTGCGCTTGATCTGGGACTTGATGTTCGCCACGAAGAAGCCTCGGTGAAAGTCTGGTGATGGATGGGGCGCGCGGGCTCGAGAGAGGGCGCGCCACACGCAGTTGAACAGGTTACCAATAACCCAGGTGGCCGCTCAAATCAACGGCCTGGGTCAGGGTTTTGGATAACCCATTGCGAAGTGTACTCCCGCCAGTCCTCCTCCGTGGCGGCGAAGTCCACGTACAGGGCCAGGCCGAAGCGCTCGCGCGGGCCGTGGTCCGACAGGGCCAGCCTGGCGCCCCGGGCCGCCATGGCGACGCTCTCGGCGTCGTCGGACCAGCTCAGGCCGTGGTCGTGGTAGGCGGGGGCGCCGACGAACAGCGACCTGCCCTGCGGGACGAGGTCCAGCGCCAGGGCGGCCTGCCGTGCGACGTAGCCGCCGTAGAGCGACTGGGTGAGGGTGCCCGAGTCGTACGTCATGATCGCCACCTGGTCGACGCGGGCCACCACCTGCCTGAAGAACCCCTGGGACCAGTACTTGTCGTGGCCGAGCAGCGCCCTGGCCGCCGGGCGCATCAGGGGATAGGGCTCGATCTGCGGGGTGGACGTGGAGAGCAGCCCGGTCAGGCGCCTGGTCTGGTCGAGGAGGGCGAGGAAGTCCGTGTCGCCGTCGCCGATCGGCTCGAAGTTGTAGTGGACGCCGTCGAAACCGGCCCGCATGACGTCGGCGACGCCGTCCAGGACGTTCTGGCGGGCCTTGGGGGCGTCGAGGTCGAGGCCGTTCTTGACGGCCTGGCCGAGCCAGGCGGAGAGGCGGACGCCGGGCAGGTACTTCTTACCCCATTGGACGAAATTTCGGGCGTTGGGGTATTTGGCGGGATCTAGGCGGCCATCCCACTCGAACGGGCCGGAGTGGACGTACAAGTCCCTGATGCCGGTGGACCTGAGCCTGGCCGCCAGACTCTGGAAGTCCTGCTCCGTGCGGCGGCCGTCCACCCAGGCGTGGCCGAGCCAGAGCGCGTCGTTGCCCGTGCTCTTCGCCCAGGCCGCCGGGGCACCGGTAAACTGAAGCCGGAGCGCGCCGGCGAGGAGGCCGAGCAGCGCGACCACGACGACCAAGGCAAGCGCGAGCAGGCGCAGGCCGCGGCGGATGACGGTTCGGGCAATCACCCGGGCATGTCACCATGAAAGACGCTTGACCTCAACCCTGTCGAAACGGACTTCGGTGCGCACTCAGCCTGGCCAGACCGACCCCGCGTTGATCCGGAACTTCTGCATCATCGCGCACATCGACCACGGCAAGTCGACCCTTGCCGACCGGATGCTGCAGATCACCGGTGTCGTCGACGAACGCTCCATGCGCGCGCAGTACCTCGACCGGATGGACATCGAGCGCGAACGCGGCATCACGATCAAGTCGCAGGCCGTCCGCCTACCGTGGGACGGTCACGTCCTCAACATGATCGACACGCCCGGCCACGTCGACTTCACCTACGAGGTGTCGCGGTCGCTGCAGGCGTGCGAGGGCGCGATCCTGCTGGTCGACGCCGCCCAGGGCATCGAGGCGCAGACCCTGGCCAACCTCTACCTGGCCATGAACGCCGACCTGCACATCATCCCGGTGCTCAACAAGATCGACCTGCCGGCCGCGCAGCCGGAGAAGTTCGCCGAGGAGCTCGCTGGGCTGATCGGCTGCGACCCGTCCGACGTCCTGCGCGTGTCGGGCAAGACCGGCGTGGGCGTGCGCGAGCTGCTCGACCACGTCGTCCAGACCGTGCCCGCGCCGGTCGGCGACGCCGACGCGGCCGCCCGCGCGCTGATCTTCGACTCGGTGTACGACACCTACCGCGGCGTCGTGACGTACGTCCGGGTGGTCGACGGGCACCTCGGCAAGCGCGAGCGCATCCTGATGATGTCCACCAACGCCACCCACGAGACCCTCGAGATCGGCGTCATCTCGCCCGAGCCCAAGCCGTCCGACCTGGGGCTGGGAGTCGGCGAGGTGGGCTACCTGATCACCGGTGTGAAGGACGTCCGCCAGTCGCGCGTCGGCGACACCGTCACCTCGGCCGCCAAGTCCGCGAGCCAGATGCTGGCGGGCTACGAGCACCCCAAGCCCATGGTGTTCTCCGGCCTGTACCCGATCGACGGCGACGAGTACCCCGAGCTCCGCGAGGCGCTCGACAAGCTCCAGCTCAACGACGCCGCCCTGATCTACGAGCCCGAGACCTCGGCCGCGCTCGGCTTCGGCTTCCGAGTCGGCTTCCTCGGGCTGCTGCACATGGAGATCGTCCGCGAGCGGCTGGAGCGCGAGTTCGGCCTGTCGCTGATCTCCACCGCTCCCAACGTCGTCTACCGCGTCGTCATGGAGGACGGTTCCGAGCTGACCGTCACCAACCCGTCCGAGTTCCCGTCCGGCGGCAAGATCGCGCAGGTCTACGAGCCGGTCACCAAGTCCACCATCCTGGCGCCCGCCGAGTTCATCGGCGCCATCATGGAGATCTGCCAGGGCCGCCGCGGCAACCTCCTCGGCATGGACTACCTCTCCGAAGACCGCGTCGAGATCCGCTACACGCTGCCGCTCGGCGAGATCATCTTCGACTTCTTCGACCAGCTCAAGTCCCGCACCCGCGGCTACGCCTCGCTCGACTACGAGCCCGCCGGCGAGCAGGAGGCCGACCTGGTCAAGGTCGACATCCTGCTGCAGGGCGAGGCGGTCGACGCGTTCAGCGCCATCGTGCACAAGGACAAGGCGTACGCGTACGGCGTCGAGATGGCCAAGAAGCTGCGCGAGCTGATCCCGCGGCAGCAGTTCGAGGTGCCGATCCAGGCGGCGATCGGGGCCCGGGTCATCGCCCGCGAGAACATCCGCGCCATCCGCAAGGACGTCCTGGCCAAGTGCTACGGCGGCGACATCTCGCGTAAGCGGAAGCTGCTGGAGAAGCAGAAGGAAGGCAAGAAGCGGATGAAGATGGTCGGCCGGGTGGAGGTCCCCCAGGAGGCCTTCGTCGCCGCGCTGTCCACGGATTCGAGCGTCGACAAGACCAAGAAGTAGCCTTTCCGGACGCCCGCGGGCGTGTTCGGCCACAGGTCGAGCACGTCCGGGCGTTCGGCCACAGGTCGAGCACTGCGGGGCGTTCGGTTGCAGTCCCAGCACGGCGGGGGCGTCGAGGAGCCTGCGGGGCTCCAGGTCCTCCTCCCTCCAGCCGTCCGTGGGGCCTGGCGGCCAGGTAACGCACGCGCTTCTGCCGCTGGCCGGGTGGTCTCCTCTCGTCCGGCCCTTTCTCGTTTCAGCCCTCTCGTTCCAGCGCTTTCTCGCGAGAACCCCGATGGTGTCGGGGATTCTGTCGGTGCGGCCCTCTATCTTCGGAGCCGAACACGTGTGCGACTGGAGGGTCTCGTGATTGCTTCTGAGCGATTCGAACGTGCCGCAGTACTGGGGGTCGCGGTGGCCGAGGAGACCCGGCGGCTGCTGAGGCTCCACCTGTCCCCGGCCGAGGCGTCCGACGACGGCACCGTGCTGGTCGACGTGCCGTACCCGGATGCCGCCGTGGTCAAGGCCGTGCTCGACGTCGCAGCGGAGTGCTTCGGCGAGCGGGGTGCGTCGGCGGAGGAGTCCCGCCAGGCGGCGCTCGAAACGCTGTTACAGCTCGCGGGCTTTGACGCGGAATCACAACTGAACACCTCCGACGGCCGGTAGCCTGCCGCCGTGCCCTCACCGCCCACAGGCTCCACGGAGACGACGGAGGCGAGGTCAGGTCGCTGCCAGGCCGTGCCGGTAGGCGTAGGTGACCGCCTGGGCCCGGTCCCTCAGCCGCGCTTTGGCGAAGAGGTTGTTGATGTGTGTCTTGACGGTGGCCTCGGTGACGTAGAGCCGGGCGGCGATCTCCGCGTTCGACAGCCCTTCGGCGATGAGCCGCAGCACCTCGACCTCACGAGGCGTCAATCCGTCAGGAAGCGGGCCATCGCCGCCACGGTGCCGAACGGTCCAGGCAGAGGGTGGCGTCCCGGGGCGGGATGCGGCCGCGTCATGGGGTGGGCCCTCGGCGTCGGAGCGCGGGGCGCTCGTGCGCGCGGAGCCCGGCGGCTGCGTGTCGGGACGAGGCTCGGAGCCCCGAGGCGAGGGGTTCGGGTGGGTTATGGAGTCGAGGAGGCGTCGCTGGACGGCCGGGTCAAGCTGGGCGTCGCCCCGCACGACGGTGGCGACCGCCTTGGCGATCTCGTCGGAGTCCGCGCTCTTGGTGAGGAAGCCGCGCGCTCCCGCCCTGAGCGCCGCGAACACCGACTCGTCGTCCGCGTACGTGGTGAGCACCACCACCTGGGTCCCGGGGTACTCAGCCCGGATCCGCCTGGTGGCCTCCACGCCGTCCATGCGCGGCATCCGCAGATCCATCAGCACGACGTCCGGACGCTGCTCCGACACCATCCGGAGCGCGCCTTCACCGTCGCCCGCCGATCCGACGACCTCGATCCCGGGCAGCAGCCCCAGCACCAGCACCAGCCCCTCACGGACCACGGTCTGGTCGTCGACCACCACCACCCTGACGTTCGTCACGAGCACCACCGTCGACGCGGGCGAGCGGATGAACGGGGCATGCCCTCCTTCTGGCGGTGGCGGGAGGTCACGCCGGCACCTTGAGGTGGACACGGAAGCCGTTCGGCGTCTCGCCGGCCGTCAAGGTGCCGCCCAGGAGTTCGGCGCGTTCACGCATGCCCATGAGGCCATATCCTCCCCCAGGGTCGCCCGGCGCCGACGCGGCGGGGTTGGTGACCTCCAGGTCGCAGGAGCGGGTGGCGAAGGCGAGGCGGACGGCGGCGGGCCGGCCAGGGGCGTGGCGCCGGACGTTGGTGAGGGCCTCCTGGGCGGTCCGGATCAGGGTAAGCTCCGTTTCCGGCTGGAGGCGGCGGCGCGTCCCCGTGATGCACAGCGTGCACGACTGGCCGGTGGCGGTTTCGAAGTCGTCGGCCAGAGTTCGCAGGGCCGACGGGAGCGCGGGCGGGTCCTCGCGAAGGGCCGACACCGCCCTGCGCGCCTCCTCCAGCCCCGACTTCGCCAGGTCGCGCGCCTGCACCACCCTCTCCAGGGCCTCGTCGTTCCGCTCCGCCCGCAGCAGGAGCTTGGCGCCCTCCAGGTGGACGATCTGCGCCGAGAGGGAGTGGGCGAGGATGTCGTGGATCTCCCGGGCGATCCTGGCGCGCTCCGCGAGGACGGCCTCCCGAGCCTGGACCGCCCTGGCCGCGCGGCGCTCCTTGATGGAGTACATCACCAGGAACACCACGCCGATGCTGAAGATCAGGCTGAGGTCGCGGTCCAGTTGGCCGGAGTCTGCGCCCGACACCAGCAGGCCCGTCGCGGCGAGCGCGACGATCGGCAGCGCCTGCGCCAGCCGGTACCGGGCGCCTGCCGCGCCGACGCAGAAGTACAGCACAGCGATGGCGGGGCTACCCTCCGCCACCCAGTCCAGGACGATCGACAGGACGACGCCGAGGCCGAGGGCGATCAGCTTGACCGGCACGCCGAGCAGCGTGGCCGACGAGAACCTGTTCAGCGACGCCGCCACCCCATCGACCCACGAGCGCCCAGGCTCCCCTGGCGTCCGTTGTACGGATGGTCCCGGCACCACACCACCGTCGAGCGACGGAGCGGACATCCCTGCCGGGTGAGGGGCTCCATGGGCTGGTGGGGCGGACGGGAGTACGGCGACGAGCAGCGTCAGCACCACGGACGCCGTCAGCAGGGTGGCCCCGAGGCCCTCGCCCTTGAGGCTCAGGCCAGGGTGAGACCCGCTCTGCGCCACCACGAACAGCGCGATCGCCCCCAGCCGGAGTACGGTGGCGGCGATCCTGCTCGGCTCGGGGGTCATCTCACGAAGCTATCCTCTCGCCTGGTCTCGCGGGCCAGGGCCTGTCCCCGCCAGGCGACGAGAAGGGCCTGGACCCCCACCGTCAGCCCCATGAAGAACAGGATGCCGTTGGTCGAGGAGGCGAGGCCGAACAGCGTCCCGGCGTAGTAGAGGCCGACGCGGGCCACCACCGAGCCGGCCCACGCCAGCATGGTCCAGCCGGTGGCCTTCGACCAGGTGACCCCTGCCGCGTCCATCCAGACGCGGACGGTCGCGGCGCGGACCGCTCCCAGGGCGACGGCGGCGACGCTCTCGACGACCAGCAGTGTGATGCTGATGGTCAGGTGACGAGTGTCGATCAGGGCCCCGTTCACCAGCCCGAGCACGATCATGGCTCCGGCGACGTAGACCAGGCCGCTCCTGGCCGTGGGACGGGTCATCATCTGCCGGTACACGACGAAGGCGACGGCGAGGAGGATGAGGGCGGGGGCCAGAATCGGGTCCATGCCTGAGAAGGTAGGAGCCAGGGGGTTCCTCCGGATCGGCCCGGGGGTTGAGGCGAGGATCTCCACCCTGGGGTGGAGAGCATGGCGAATATCCGATCGCCGTCCGACGAGCTCGCGGTTACCGTCAAGAGCATGCGCATCATCTCGGTCAATGTCGGCAAAGCGGTCGACGCAGAGTGGGCAGGCAAGCTCCTGCGTACCGCCATCGACAAGACCCCGGTCACCTACCGGGTCGAGGTGCGGGCGAACGGGCTGGCCGGCGACGAGCGCGCGGACCTCGCCAACCACGGCGCCCCCAGCCACGCCGTCTACGCCTACGCCAGGGAGGACTACGACTGGTGGGAGCGGCAACTCGGTCGTGAGGTGCCCGACGGCCGGTTCGGTGAGAACCTGACCGCCTCGGGGCTCGACGTCAACGGCGCGCTGCTCGGCGAGCGGTGGCGGATCGGCACCGCCCTGCTGGAGGTGAGCGGGCCACGGGTGCCGTGCGTGGTGTTCAGGAACTGGATGGACGAGCCGGGCTGGGTCAATCGGTTCACCCGTGCCGGACGTCCCGGGGCGTACCTGAAGGTCGTGGAGACCGGCGAGCTGGAAGTGGGGGACGAGGTGGAGATCGTGTCGCGTCCCGAGGGGAGCGTGACGGTGGCCCAGTCCTTCCTGGCCTTCCACGGCGACAAGGAGCTGATGCGCCGCGTCGTCGCCTTTCCCGGGCACGACAGCGCCTGGGACGAGGCGGCCAAGCGGGTCCTGGGCACCGGCTCCGATCTGACGCCGACCTGACCGGCCCTGGCGGTCGCGGGCGGTGACAGGCAGCGGCGCCACCGGCCCGCCGTCGCCGGGGCCCTGCTGCGCTGAACCCCCGACCCTCAGAAGGTGGGGGGAGTGGGCGGCTGGTGCGGGGCGTTGGGGGAGGGGGTGGATCGGGTAGTGGGTGGTAGCGGGCAGACTGGAGGCGTGCCATCCACCCTGCCCGACGGCGAGGCCGCCCCTCAGTCCGGCGAGTTGCCCGAGAGCGCGTTGCGCGGCCTCGGTGAGCGCCCGTTCGGCTTCTACGTGCACGTCCCGTTCTGCGTGACGCGCTGCGGCTACTGCGACTTCAACACCTACACCGCCGCCGAGCTGGGCCCCGGCGCCTCGCAGCGCGACTACGCCGACACCGCGATCGAGGAGGTTCGGCTGGCCCGCCGCGTCCTGGGCGACGTGGACCTCCCCGTGGAGACGGTGTTCTTCGGCGGCGGCACCCCGACGCTGCTGCGCGCCGCCGACCTCAGCCGCATCCTGCGCGCCGTCGACACCGAGTTTGGGCTGCGCCCCGGCGCGGAGGTGACCACCGAGGCCAACCCCGAGTCGGTCGATCCCGCCTACCTCGACGGTCTGCTGGAAGCGGGGTTCAACCGGGTCAGCTTCGGCATGCAGAGCGCCCGCGAGCACGTCCTCAAGGTTCTCGACCGCCGGCACACCCCCGGACGGGCGGCGCAGGCCGTCCAGGAGGCGAAGAAGGCCGGGTTCGGGCACGTCAACCTCGACCTGATCTACAGCACGCCGGGCGAGTCCGACGACGACTGGCGGGCCACGCTGGACGCCGCGATCGCCGCCGAGCCCGACCATGTCTCCGCGTACTCGCTGATCGTGGAGGAAGGCACCCGGCTGGCCGCCAGGATCAGGCGCGGCGAGCTGCCCATGCCCGACGACGATGTGGCCGCCGACCGCTACCAGATCGCCGACTCCATGCTGGAGGCGGCCGGTTTCCGCTGGTATGAGGTGTCGAACTGGGCGACGTCCGACGAGGCCAGATGCCGGCACAACCTGCTCTACTGGACCGGCGGCGACTGGTGGGCGGCCGGGCCGGGCGCGCACAGCCACGTCGGCGGCACCCGCTGGTGGAACGTCAAACATCCGGCCGCGTACGCGCAGCGCCTGGCCGCGGGCACCTCGCCCGCGCACGCGCGCGAGGTGCTCCCCGCCGAGGACCGCGACGTCGAGCGGTTGATGCTGGAACTGCGGCTGGCGTCCGGCTATCCGCTCGCCGGCGTCGCCCCGGGCGCCCGGTCGGCCGTCGCGGCCGCCCTCGGCAACGGGCTGCTGGAGACGGAGCCGTTCAAGGCGGGACGGATGGTGCTCACCCTGAAGGGGCGGCTGCTCGCCGACGCGCTGGTGCGCGACCTCGTCATGTGATCAGGCGGATGGCGATCGGGTAGCGGTAGTTCGCGCCGCGGTTGGCGGCGATGGCGGCCTGGATGTGGAAGATCAGCGACACGATCCAGACGAGCGGCAGCAGGATGAGGCCGATCAGGACGATCGTCAGGACTCCGGCGACCAGGTAGCCGATGAACATCGTGATCTGGAAGTTCAGGGCCTCCGCCGCCTGGTCCCGGACGTACGGGGACTCGTCCTTCTTCATCAGGTAGATGATCAGCGGGCCGACCCAGGAGACGACCAGGCCGAGCAGGTGGGCCAGCATCGCCATCGTGGTGTCGTCGCTGCCGGGGCGCGGGCCGTACTTGCCGGGCACATGCGGCTCCTGCCGCGGCGCCCCGTAACCGTAGCCGGGCGGCGGCGGAGCGGACTGCCCGTAGGCGTGATCAGCCTGGGCGCCGTAACCGGCCCCCGGCCCGTAACCGGGCTGCTGGCCATAGCCGGGCTGCCCGCCGTAACCGGGCTGCTGGCCGTACTGAGGGCCGGAGGGGGGCGGGTACTGCGGCCCGGACGGAGCCCCGAACTGCGGCCCGTACTGGGGGCCGGACGGGGAGGACCCGTACTGAGGGCCCGAAGGCGGCCCGTACTGGGGGCCGGATGGCGGCCCGTACTGGGGGCCGGATGGCGGCCCGTACTGGGGGCCGGATGGCGGCCCGTACTGGGGGCCCGAGGGCGAGGCGGGCGGGATGTCCGAGGGATTGACGCGCCTCGTGGCGTCGTCGTCGGGCGGCGGCTGCGGCTGGTCCTGGCTCATGTTGCCTCCGTGACGAAGTCGATCAGTTCCTCGACCCGCCCGAGCAGGTCGGGCTCGAGGTCGGTGTACGTCGAGACGGCGCCGAGGATCCGCCTCCACGCGTCGGCCGGCTCCACGCCCCAGCCCAGGGCGGCGATCACACCCTCCTTCCAGGGCAGGCCGCGTGGCACGTCCGGCCAGGCCGGGATGCCCAGCACCGACGGCTTGACCGCCTGCCAGACGTCCACGTACGGATGGCCCACCACGAGCACGTGCGGGGAGGTGACCTGGGCGGCGATCCGGCTCTCCTTGGACCCGGGCACCAGGTGGTCGACCAGCACGCCGAGCCGTCGCCCCGGCGCGGGCCCGAACTCGGCGACGATCGCCGGCAGGTCGTCGACGCCCTCCAGGTACTCGACCACGACCCCTTCCACCCGCAGGTCGTGGCCCCAGATCCGTTCCACCAGCGCGGCGTCGTGCACGCCTTCCACGTAGATCCGGCTCTCTCTGGCGACGCGGGCGCGCAGCCCTTCGACCGCGATCGAGCCCGACGCGCTCCGCCGTGGCGCCCCGGTCGCGGCGGTGGGCCGTACCAGCGTCACGACCTGGCCTTCGAGCAGGAAGGCGGCGGGCGCGAGCGGGAACAGGCGGCGCTTGCCGAACCGGTCCTCCAGCGTGACGGCCTCCTTGTCGCACGACACCACGGCCCCGCAGAAGCCGCTGTCGGCGTCTTCGACGACCAGGTCCGGTTCGGCGGGCACCTGCGGGATCTTCCCCTTGCCCGGTCGCCGCCAGTTCCCCGCGAGAACGTCTCCCTCGTACACACGGGGACCGTAGCAAATCACCCGCCGACCGCAAGGCGCTTGCGGTGACTGCCGCGTCGCATGAGGACGACGACCGTCACGATGATCGCGGCCAGCACCCCCAGCCCCGGGATGAGCACCAGCGCGGCCACCCCGCCCACCATGCCGCCCGCGGCGGCGGTCAGCTCGCGGCCCACGCCGAACTTCACGTCCGCCTGTTCCTGGGTGACGCAGAGGAGCTTGTAGTCGCCCTTGGCGGGCGCGTTGACGACCAGGATGAGCTCCCAGACGTCGCCGTCGTCCGTCACCGTCTGGTTGATCGGCGTGTTGGCCAGCTTGGCCTGCCCGGGGCCGCCGGAGATGCGGCACTCGTAGTGCACCTGGGAGGCGCTGGCGAGGTAGATCGCGGGCTTGTCGGCGGGGTCGACGGTGACGGTGACGTCCTGGCCGGACGCGAACGTCTTGGACGGCGCGGCGCTCGTCACGGAGCCCAGGACGCCGGCGCCGAACAGGACCACGCCGACCACGACGCAGATGACCGCGACACCCCAGCCCAGTGCGATCCACCACAGGCGCGGCCTGATCTGCTTGGGGTCCACGGGGGGCGGGAACTGGTAGGGCTGGCCGTACGGAGGCGGCGGAGGGTACTGCGGCTGGCCGTAAGGAGGGCCGTATGGAGGCTGCCCGAACTGGGGAGGTTGCCCGAACTGGGGAGGTTGCCCGAACTGGGGAGGTTGCCCGAACTGAGGAGGCTGACCGGGGTACGAGGGACCCTGCCCGGGCGGCGGGCCGAAGGTCGGGGGCTGGGATTTGTCGGTCATGTCCGCAAGTGTGATGCCTGCCGCTTGGAACTGACTAGCAGGACGTTGGACGCCTGTGTCATCGCGCCTGGTGACCAGGAGCCGTACACTTGGCACTCGGGAACACAGAGTGCTAGATCTGTCGTTCCCGAAGGAAGAGGCAGGGAGGTGAGCACGTGCTCGATGATCGGAAGCTGGCGGTGCTCCGCGCCATTGTCGAGGATTACGTGTCCACCAATGAACCGGTGGGCTCCAAGGCGCTGGCCGAGCGCCACAACCTCAAGGTCTCCCCGGCGACGGTCAGGAACGACATGGCCGCGCTGGAGGAGGAGGGGTACATCACCCAGCCGCACACCAGTGCGGGCCGCGTCCCGACGGACAAGGGTTACCGCCTGTTCGTCGACCGGCTGTCACAGGTGAAGCCGCTGTCCGGGGCGGAGCGCAGGGCGATCGAGACGTTCCTGGCGGGCGCGGTCGACCTCGACGACGTGGTGACCCGCACGGTGCGGCTGCTCGCGCAGCTCACCAGGCAGGTCGCGGTCGTGCAGTACCCCACCCTGACCCGTTCCACGGTGCGGCACGTCGAGCTGGTCCCCCTGAACGAGCGGCGGGTCATGCTCGTTCTGATCACCAACACCGGCCGCGTCGAGCAGCGGGTGATCGAGCTGCCCGAGGTGGTGGAGGACACCCGCGTCGCGCACCTGCGCGCGGTCCTCAACGCCTGCCTCGACGGCTGCGGCCTGACCAACGTGCCCGAGCAGATCGCCGACCTGCCCGAGCGGCTGCCCGTCGAAGACCGTCCTGTGGTGGCGACGATCCTGTCGGTGCTGCTGGAGACGCTGGTCGAACGGCACGACGAGAAGATCGTGTTCGCGGGTGCGGCCAACCTGGCGGGGGCCGACTTCACTGTCGGCCTGCGCGACGTGCTCGAAGCGCTGGAGGAGCAGGTCGTGCTCATGCGGCTGCTCGGCGAGACTTCCACAGACACACCGTCCGCGCTCACCGTGCGCATCGGGTCGGAGAACCCGTATCTACGGGGCACGTCCATCGTCGCGACCGGATACGGTTCCGGTGACAGACAACTGGCCCGGCTCGGCGTGCTGGGTCCCACAAGGATGGACTACCCCGTGACGATGGGCGCCGTGCGCGCGGTGGCACGCTACGTCAGCCAGATCCTGGCTGCATCTTAAGAGGTCGATAAGTGGCAAACAGCGACTACTACGCCACCCTCGGGGTGCGCCGTGACGCCAGTCAGGACGAGATCAAGAAGGCCTACCGCAGGCTGGCACGCGAACTGCACCCCGACGTGAACCCCGATCCCGAGACCCAGGAACGGTTCAAGGAGATCACGCAGGCCTACGAGGTGCTGTCCGACCCGAACAAGCGCCAGATGTACGACCTGGGCGGCGACCCCTTCGGCGGCGCCGGGGCGGGCGCGGGGGCAGGCGGTTTCGGCGCCGGCTTTCCGTTCAGCGACATCATGGACGCCTTCTTCGGCACGGCCGGAGCCACCCGCGGCCCCCGCACCAGGGCCCGCAGGGGCAGGAACGCGACCATCCGCGTCGAGCTCGACCTGCGCGAGACCGCCTTCGGCACCACCCGCGAGCTGGTCGTCGACACGGCCGTGCGCTGTGAGGTCTGCCAGGGCGCGGGCGCCGCGCCCGGCACCCACCCCGACACCTGCGACATGTGCTCGGGGCGCGGCGAGATCTCCCAGGTCACCCGGTCGTTCCTGGGCCAGGTGATGACGTCGCGGCCGTGCCCCCAGTGCGGCGGTTTCGGCACCATCATCCGCCACCCCTGCCAGGAGTGCTCGGGCGACGGGCGCGTCCGCACCCGGCGTACGATCAAGGTGCGCATCCCCGCGGGCGTCGAGGACGGCACGCACATCCAGCTCGCCGGGGAGGGCGAGGTCGGCCCCGGCGGCGGCCCGCCCGGAGACCTGTTCCTCGAGATCGTCGAGCGTGCGCACGAGATCTTCGAGCGGCGCGGCGACGACCTGCACTGCACGGTGCAGATCCCGATGACGGCCGCCGCGCTCGGCACCATCCTCGCGGTCGAGACCCTCGACGGCTCGGAGGAGATCGACGTCCGGCCGGGAACCCAGGCGGGTCAGGTCATCACCATGTACGGGCGCGGCGTGCAGCGGCTCAACGAGTCGGGCCGTGGCGACCTGCTGATCCACGTCAACGTCGAGACCCCGATGCGGCTCGACCAGGCGCAGGAGGATCTGCTGCGCGAGCTGGCCAAGCAGCGCGGCGAGGAGCGCCCGCCCGGCAAGTTCGCCCCCGGCCAGCAGGGCTTCTTCTCGCGGTTGCGCGACGCCTTCAACGGGAGGTGACCCCGTCGAGGAGCGCCGCGATGGCCTCCTTGACCGACTCCCCGTCGCGGGCGTCGCAGTCGACGAACGGCACGTCGGAGGCGACGCCCAGGGCCTCGCGCACCTCGTCCAGGTCGAATCGCGCGGCCCCGTCGAAGTTGTTGACGGCCACCGCGAACGCCATCCCGCGCTCCTCGAAGAAGTCGACCGCCGGGAAGCACTGCTCGATCCTGCGCGTGTCGACCAGGACGACCGCGCCGAGCGCGCCGTGTACCAGGTCGTCCCAGAGGAAGGCGAAGCGGGCCTGCCCAGGGGTGCCGAACAGGTAGAGCACGACTCCGTTGCGCAGGGTGAGCCGGCCGAAGTCGAAGGCGACGGTCGTCGCGGCCTTACGGTCCACGCCGAACAGGCACTCGGCGGTGGTGATGGCCGCCTCGGCGGTTACCGGTTCGACCTCGGAGACCGCGCCCACGAACGTGGTCTTACCGGCGCCGAAGCCGCCCGCGACCACGATCTTCGCCGACCGCGCGGCCGGCGGGTCAGCCCGCGACACCACGGCCGCCCCTGTCCGCCGGTGGCCGGCTCACCATGGCAGCGTGTTCTTCAGCGACGCGACGAGCTGCGGCGTCAGCACCCCGCCGACCCGCTCGCACAGCACGGCCATCTCGTGGCCGATGAGCCCCAGGTCGCAGTTCACGTCGGCGAGCACGCCCAGGCAGCTGCCGTCGGAGATCACCGAGACGAGCAGGAACCCCTTGTTCATCTCGACCATGACCAGCTTCAGCCCGGCCATGCCGTACCTGCGGGAGGCGCTCCTCGACAGGCTCGACAGGCCCGACACGATGGCCGCGAGCTGCTCGCCGCCCTCCCTGCCCAGCCCCTCTGACACCGCCATGAGCAGCCCGTCGGAAGAGACCGCGACGGCGTCCGTGACGCCGTCGGTGCCCTTCACGAAGTTCGCGAGCAGCCAGTTGAAGTTCTGCGCCTCCGTGCTCACGGGCATGCGGAGTCCTCCTGTTCCCTCTCGCGGGCGGCCTGCCGCTCTCCCTCGCGCACGCCTGCCCTGAACGTGTTGAGCATGGTCCTGACACGCTCGGGCGAGCGTGCCGCCTGCTCCGCCGGCCCGCAGTGGGCGAACTCCTCCGCACGGCGGCGTCCGCGCGCCCTGGGTCTCCGGCGGACCAGGCCGTTCGCGGTCGTCGCCGGCGCCGCGTCCTGGTCGGCCGCCAGCAGCCCCTCGGGCAGTACGACCCGCGCGGTGACGCCGCTCAGCGGCGACTCGTGCAGCCACACGCGGACGCCGAGCCGCTCGGCCAGCCTGCCGACCACGTAGTGGCCGAGGTAACGGGTCGGTGCCACCAGGAAGCTCCGCTCGCCGCGCAGCCTGGCGTTGGCCGTGGTCAGCTCGTCCGCCGACATGCCGACGCCCTGGTCGATGACGGCGACGTGGTACTCGCCCGCGTCGGCGCGTCCCTGGATCTCCACCTGCGCGCCGGGCGGCGAGAACGCCAGCGCGTTCTCCACCAGCTCGGCCACCAGGTGCGCGACCTCCGCCACCACGGCGCCCCTGACCAGTGCGTCGTCGATCCGGCACAGCATGACCCGGCGGTAGTCCTCGACCTCGGCCACGGCCGAGCGCAGCACGTCGCCCACCGCGACGGGCTCCGACGAGCGGCGCGGCCCGTGCTCGCCCACCAGCACCAGCAGGCTCTCGGCGTTCCTGCGCATCCGGGTGGCCAGGTGGTCGAGCTCGAACAGGCAGGCCAGCGCGTCGGGGTCGGACTCCTCGCGCTCCAGCGCGCTGATGAAGCCGAGCTGGCGGCGCAGCAGGGTCTGGTTGCGGTGACCCAGGTGGGCCAGCGACTCGGCGGTGTTGCGGCGCAGCTGCGTCTGCTCGGCGGCCAGCCGCACCGCGGTCGCGTGCACGTTCCGCAGCGCGCCCGCCACCTCGGCGAACTCGTCGTCGCGGCTGTCGAGGGGGGAGTCGAAGGCGAGCTGCGCGGGTTCGGCGCCGTCGTCGGCCTGGACGCGGGCGACGGCCTCGGGCAGGCGGCGCTCGGCCACCTCGTTGGCGTCGCCGATGAGCTGGCGCAGCGGGCGCAGGATCGAGCGGAACGTCGCCACGCCGAGCACCACCGCGCCCGCGAGCAGCGCCGTGACCAGCACGCCGAACGCTGCCAGGCGGTGGGTGGCGCGGTCCGTCAGGCCCGCCGCCAGGGCGCGCACGTCGTCGCCGACGGCCCGCTGCACACCGCGCAGGCCGTCGATGTAGGCGGTGATCGCGGCGTACCAGGAGCGGGAGCTCAGGTGGAGCTGCTGGCCGCGCGAGCCCGCGATGGCCTTCAGCTCCATGGTGGCCGTGGTGGTGGCGGGGACGTCCTGCTGCACCCGGCTCAGCGCGGCGATCTCCTTCTGGGTGGCCAGGCGCTGGAATCGGTCGAACGCGGCCAGCTTGGCGGCGCGGGTCTCCAGGAAGCGCACGTACTCCTCGGTGCTGAACGACCCGGCGGCGAACGCGCCGGTGACGGTGGCGCGCTCCTGGCCGGTCGCCTCCTTGGCCCGGCTGAGGGCTTCCAGCGACTGGAGGCCGCGCAGCAGGGCCGGGTCGCTGCGGCCGACGTCCACGGAGAAGGACGCGTCGATGATCGCGCCGATCGCGGCCGTGAAGTAGCCGAAGCACTCCTGGCCGGTCGCGCTCCCGGTGTCGGCGGCGGCCCGGGTGGCGGTCAGCGCCGCCAGCCGTCCGAGCGCGGCGCGCATGCCGGCCGCGCCGGGCGCGCCGCGTACGGCGGGGGTGGACAGCAGCGCGTCGAGCGACGTCCACGCCTTGTCGGTGACGCGCCGCTGCACCGCCAGGTCGGTCTGGAAGCGCTTCTCGCCGCCGACCAGGCCCGCCGTCAGCCCGCGCTCGCGCTGGAGGGAGTGGACCAGGTCCTGGGCGGAGAGCAGCAGGTCGACATGGCGGGCGGCCGCGTACACGTCGGCCCTGGCCCTCAGCTGGGCGGCCGCCCCTGCCCCTGCCAGGCAGATCATCAGGACCGTGGGGACGGCGAGCACAACCGTGAGCCGGGCCCTGATGGTGCGGGGCCAGCGCGGCCGGCGGCCGCCGCCGGCCGGGGCGCCGGCCGGGGGGCTGGCAGGGGGAACGGTCATCGGTCCGACCCCTCGTAAAGTGACGTGAGAGACGTGCGATTGCGAACGCCACCGTATGCGCTACGTGTTCGCCCTGCTACCCGTTGTGAGAATCTGAGAGGGTGATCGCCGGTGACCGTGCCGGTTTTCCTGGCCGACGACCTGGCCGACGACCTGGCCGACGACCTGGCCGACCGGGCAGCGGCCGAGCTGGTCCTCGGCGGCCCCGAGGGGCGGCACGCCGCCGCCGTGCGGCGCCTGCGGGCGGGGGAGCGGGTCGACCTGACCGACGGCGCGGGCGTGGTCGCCGAGTGCGTGGTGCGCGAGGTGCTGAAGGACTCACTCAGGCTGGACGTGCTCGCCCGCTACGAGGTGCCCGCGCCCACGCCGAGGCTGGTCGTCGTCCAGGGGCTGCCGAAGGGTGACAGGGGCGAGCTGGCGGTGGAGATGATGACCGAGGCGGGCGTGGACGTGATCGTCCCCTGGTCGGCCTCGCGCAGCGTCACCCAGTGGAAGGGCGACAGGGCCGCCAAGGCGCTGGGCAGGTGGCGGTCCACGGCACGGGAGGCGGGCAAGCAGGCCCGCCGGTTCCACCTGCCCGAGGTGGCCGAGCTCGCGTCCACCGCCCGGGTGGAGGCGCTGCTGGCGCAGGCGGCGCTCGGGCTGGTGCTGCACGAGGAGGCGGAGCAGCCGTTGTCAGGGGCGGAGCTGCCGGTCAGCGGCGACATCGTGATGGTGGTGGGGCCCGAGGGCGGGGTCTCCGAGGAGGAGCTGGCCAGGTTCACGGCGGCGAAGGCGCTGCCGGTCCTGCTGGGGCCCACGGTGCTGCGGACCTCGACGGCCGGGGTGGCGGCGGCGGCCGTCCTGCTCACCAGGAGCGGGCGGTGGTGACGCCTCAGGCGGTCACGGTGTGGCCTGCGGGGTGGCGATCAGCGGGTTGATGACGTCGCTCGGCGTGGGTGCCAGGTCGGTCGGGGGGCACTCCTCGACCGGGCAGGGCCCGGTGGGCGGGCCGGTCTCCGAGACCGACGTCGAGGGAGTCGGCGTCGCGGTGGGCGTGGGGGTGGGGGTCTCCTCCGCGGGGCAGTCGTCGGGCGGCTGCTCCTGCGTGGACGTCGGGCAGCGGGTGGGGGTCGGCTTGGGCGACGGCTTGCTGGTCGACCTGGCCGTCTCCGACGCCTGCGGCGGCGCGCTGGTATGCGGGTCGGGCACGACCACGATCGGAGGGTCCTGGCTGGGCTGCTCCGTGGGGCGCGGCGAGCGCGGGTTGCTGGTCGAGGAGTTGGCGGGCGGCTTGGAGGTGCTGTTGACGTCCTGGATGGTGGACTGGAGGTTGGTGCGCAGCTCGGGGACGACCATCACGATCGTCCCCGCGACCAGCACCGCGCTGGCGGCGGCAGCGCCGGCCCGCCACCAGAACAGGTTGCGCGCCCCGCGCCGCTCGATGCGGGCGCGAATGATCTCCAGCCCCTCCGGCGACGGCACGACCGTGTCCGCCTCCGCGCGGAGGGCACGGCGCAGCAGATCGCCGTGCTCGTCGGGGGACTGGGTCATGACATCTTCTCCAGGACGGATCGCAGAGCGGCCATGCCGCGCGCCGTGTGGCTCTTGACCGCGCCTTTGCTGATGCCCATGGCGTGGGCGATCTCAGCCTCTGACAGATCACCGTAGTAACGAAGGACGAGTGCCTCTCTCTGGCGTGTGGGCAGGGCGCGTAACGCCTCGATGACGGCGGAGCGTTCGAGTTCGCCGATGGCGCCGTTCTCGGCGCTCGGCGCGTCGGGCAGGCCCTTGGGGGCGTACTTCTCGACGACCGCGCGGTGACGCAGCACGGAACGGGACCGGTTGACGACGGATTGACGCAGATAGGCGAGTGCTTTGTCGGGATCACGCAGTCTACGCCACGCGCCATGGATGGCGACGAACGCGTCCTGCACGACTTCCTCCGCGGTTGCTATGTCGCGTACCAGCAACACAGCGAGACGCACCAGTGACCGAAAGTGCGCGCTGTACAGCGCGGTAACGGCCATGTCGGCGTCCCACCCGACCGGCACCGCCCCCATCGACCTGTCGGCCAGAAGGGTTTCGGTGGTCACATCTGTGGGACGCTCGGCCTTCCCAGAGGGTTTACGCTCTTCCGGTTCCTTAGGGGGCATTACCCAGTCGTGTCCTCGCCAGGTGACGACCTCTGACCGTGAATCGTCCTGTTTTGCTGAAGTCTCGCACTCCCACCCTAACCTCGGGGATCTTCCCACGCACGACACGGCGGATTACCGATTCGCAACGGACACAGGCGATCCGGGAGCGGTCCAAGATCGGTCAGGTGGTCTGTGGGTAGGGTGCTGTCGTGACCGACTGCCTCTTCTGCAAGATCGTGGCCAAGGAGATCCCGGCCGAGATCGTCCTGGAGACCGACAGGGCGCTGGCGTTCCGCGACATCAACCCGCAGGCTCCCACGCACGTGCTGGTCGTCCCGAAGGAGCATCACGCCGACGCGGCCGCCCTGGCCGCGGCCGACGACGGCCTCGCCGACGACGTGCTCAAGGCCGCGCACGCGGTGGCCGTCCAGGAGGGCACGGCCGAGCCGGGCTACCGGGTGGTCTTCAACACCGGCCCCGCCGCCGGGCAGACGGTCTTCCACGTGCACGCGCACGTTCTGGGCGGGCGGGCCCTGGAGTGGCCGCCGGGGTGATATTGGCGCGAGCGAGCAGCCTGGTGGCGGCTACGATGAGGGCGAGAAGCACACCCGAATCGAGACCGGGAGGCATCAGGCCGCTGGCCTGCCCATGTCCGAACTACATGAATCACGACGGATGGCGCCGCCTTCGCGTACCCAAGCCAAGGTGCTCATTCCGGACGAATACCCGATGGTCAGCCTCCTGGGCTCCCGTGACGAGCTGCTGCGCGTCATCGAGAGTGCCTTCAGGGCCGACATCCACGTGCGCGGCAACGAGATCACCGTCACCGGCAGCCCCGACGAGAGCGGCACAGTGGTGCGCCTGTTCGAGGAGCTGGTGGAGGTGCTGCGCAGCGGAGGCGACCTGACCCCCGACGCGGTCGAGCGGAGCATCGCCATGCTGCGCATGACCTCTGACCGCCCGGCCGAAGTGCTCTCGCTCGACATCCTCTCCTCGCGCGGACGCACCATCAGGCCCAAGACGGTCAACCAGAAGCGCTACGTCGACGCCATCGACAAGCACACGGTCGTGTTCGGCATCGGCCCCGCGGGCACCGGCAAGACCTACCTCGCGATGGCCAAGGCGGTGCGCGCGCTGCAGGAGAAGCGGGTCAACCGCATCATCCTGACCCGTCCCGCGGTCGAGGCCGGAGAGCGGCTCGGCTTCCTCCCCGGCACCCTCTACGAGAAGATCGACCCCTACCTCCGGCCCCTGTACGACGCGCTGCACGACATGGTCGACCCCGACTCGATCCCGAAGCTGATGGCGGCGGGCACGATCGAAGTCGCGCCGCTGGCGTACATGCGCGGGCGCACGCTGAACGACGCCTTCATCATCCTCGATGAGGCGCAGAACTCCTCCGCCGAGCAGATGAAGATGTTCCTCACCCGGCTCGGCTTCAACTCCAAGATCGTCGTGACGGGTGACGTCACGCAGGTCGACCTGCCGAACGGCACGGTCAGCGGCCTGCGGGTGGTGCAGGAGATCCTCGACGGAATCCCCGACATCCACTTCTCCCGGCTGTCGAGCGCCGACGTGGTCCGGCACAAGCTGGTCAGCGAGATCGTCGACGCCTACGGCCGTTACGACGCCCTGCAGGAACCCAAGCAGATCCAGCACCGGGGTAAGCGGCGATGAGCATCGAGATCAACAACGAGTCCGGCGTCGAGGTCGACGAGGAGAACCTCGCCCGTCTCGCCGCCCACGTGCTCGGCGAGATGGGCGTCAACCCGCTCGCCGAGCTGTCCATCGTGGTCGTCGACGAGGACGCCATGGCCGAGCTGCACGAGAAGTGGATGGGCGAGCCCGGCCCGACCGACGTGCTCGCCTTCCCGATGGACGAGCTGCGTCCCGGCGGGGGCGCGCGCGGCGACGCCGAGGCCCCTGCCGATCCGGCGCTCCTCGGCGACGTGGTGCTCTGCCCGCAGGTCGCTACCAGGCAGGCGGCGGAGGCCGGGCACAGCGCCCAGGACGAGCTCGAGCTGCTCTGCACGCACGGCATCCTGCACCTGCTCGGCTACGACCACGCCGAGCCGGAGGAGCACAAGGAGATGTTCGGCCTGCAGGGCCAGCTGCTCGAGTCGTGGCAGGAGGTGCGCAACTCGCGGTGAACGCCTGGTTGCCCCTGGCCATCGCCCTCGTGGTGATCGGTGGCCTGATCGCCAGTGCGGAAACGGCGCTGACGCGAATCTCCAGGGTGCGTGCCGAGGAGTTCGTCAGGCAGGGCAGGCGAGGCGCGCAGCGCCTGCAGGCCATCGTGACCGACCCGCCGCGCTACCTCAACCTGCTGCTCCTGCTGAGGCTGAGCTGCGAGCTGGTCGCCACGGTGATCACCACCCTGCTCCTCATCGACCAGATGGGCGACCAGGGCTGGGCCTACGTGACGGCCGCCGCCGTGATGATCGTCGTCAGCTACGTGATCGTCGGCGTCTCGCCGCGCACGCTCGGCCGCCAGCACGCCGAGCCCGTCGCCCTGGCCAGCGCCCCCATCGTCTACGGGCTGACCCGCATCTTCGGGCCGCTGCCCAAACTGCTCATCCTGCTCGGCAACGCGCTCACCCCCGGCAAGGGCTTCCGCGAGGGCCCGTTCACCTCCGAGGCCGAGCTGCGCGACCTGGTGGACCTGGCGGAGGAGCGCCGGGTGATCGAGCCCGACGAGCGCGAGATGATCCACTCGGTCTTCGAGCTGGGCGACACGCTGGTGCGCGAGGTCATGGTGCCGCGTACCGACATGGTCTTCATCGAGCGGGGCAAGACTCTCAGCCAGGCGCTCTCGCTGGCGCTGCGCAGCGGCTTCTCCCGCATCCCCGTCGTGGGCGAGAACGAGGACGACGTCATCGGCATCGCCTACCTGAAGGACATCACCCGCAGGGTGCACGAGTCCGGCGCGGACGGTGGCAGGGAGAAGATCGAGTCGATCATGCGTCCGGCCGCGTACGTGCCGGAGAGCAAGCCGATCGACCAGCTCCTGCGCGAGATGCAGGCCCGGCAGATCCACATGGCGATCGTCATCGACGAGTACGGCGGCACGGCCGGGCTGGTGACGATCGAGGACGTCCTGGAGGAGATCGTCGGCGAGATCACCGACGAGTACGACCAGGAGGCGCCCCGCGTCGAGGCGATGTCCGACGGCGCGCTGCGTGTGACGGCCCGGATGCCGGTCGACGAGCTGGCCGAGCTCTTCGACACCGAGATCGAGGTCGACGACGTCGAGACGGTCGGCGGGTTGCTGGCGCACGCCCTCGGCCGGGTCCCGATCGCGGGCTCCGAGGCCGAGGTGGCCGGGCTGAGGCTCACCGCCGAGAGCCTCGCGGGGCGTCGCAACCGCATCAGCACCGTGGTGGTCCGCCACGTCAAGCCGGACGAGGACGACCAGGCCGCACTCCCCGCCGAGCAGAATTGAGGCGGTTTGTGGTGATACGCCGCAAGTGTTCTACAAGTCAGTTGCAAGCGCGGTCCGGCAGTCTCTTCCTCGACGCCCCAGTGCGGTGGGCGTCACGAGGAGGCACCCGACGCCGGGTGGGGTTCGCGGCGGAAGGGTGTCCCTGGGGGGACGGCAACGTCTCGGTCAGCTAGCCGGCCGTGACGTTGTTCGGCGTAAAGGGTGCTCTCGTCCGGAAAGCCGGACGAGAGCACCCTTTAGGGTTATTGGGCTCTTCAGAGGATTGCCGTATTCGGCGCATGGGGAGGCTGCGGTCCAGGGGGAATCATGAAACGCGGACTGCGGATCATCACCATCGCCTGCGTACTCCTGGCCGGAGGGGCGGCCGGGTGCGGCGGCGGGAAGGTACAGGGCGGCACCGACGCGCAGGCGACGGCGCGGCTGCGAGGGCTCCTGACCAAGGAGCCACGGCTGCCCGACGGCTTCTCGACCAGGCCCGACCAGGCGTGGCGGATGCCGTTCAAGCCGCACGACCGCAACTGCCGGACCGTCCTGCAGGCGGCAGGAGGGGGCGCGCCCAAGCGGGCGCTGACCGCCCAGGCCGCGGCCAGCTACCAGGGCGACGGCCTCGGCGAGCAGGCCGCGGTGGGACTGGCCCAGTACGCCGGATCGGAGGCGGCGGACCACATCGACGACCTCAGCAGGGCCCTGGACGCCTGCAGGACGGTCCGCGCGGGCGACGGCACCGACCTGACCCTGCGCGAGCTGCCGATGAAGGACGTGGGCGACGAGACGGTCGCCGCCGAGCTGCGCGGACGCCTCAACGGCTACCCGTACGCGCTGGACGTGGTGCTCGCCCGCTCGGGCGACATGCTGGTGTCGATCGTCCACACCGGCCTGTCGACCGTCGATTCGCACCGGACGCGGCAACTGCTCAACTCGGTGATCGGGATGGCCAGCGCCTAACCTTGGTGTCGTGAACCCTGAAGACAGCAAGCTCATCACCCTGGCCCGCTCCGCCCGGGCGCGCAACGCCACCGCGGAGGGCGCGGCCGTCCGCGACGAGACCGGGCGCACCTACGCGGCGAGCGACGTCGCCCTCGCCTCGCTCACGCTCTCGGCCGTCCAGGTCGCGGTGGCCATGGCGGTCTCCAGCGGCGCGCAGTCGCTGGAGGCGGCGGCGCTCGTGACGGCCGGCGAGGGGCCGTGGGGCGGCGGCGAGGCGGGGGCGGGCGGGGTGGGGGGGGAGGGGGGGCGGGGGGGGGGCCCCCCCGGGCCCCCGCGGGAC
>NZ_JBEXUP010000031.1:0-69695 GCF_040614375.1 Nonomuraea sp. NPDC005983 | reverse complement strand
GTGCTGCACAGCGCCGACTACCGGGCGCACCGGACCGGGCTGGCCGCCGCGGACGACGTCACGGTGATCGGCGCGGGGCAGTCGGGCGCGGAGGTCGTGCTCGACCTGCTGCGGCACCAGGACGGGCAGGGCAGCGGGCCGTTCGTCCGCTGGCTGGCACGCACCCCCGCGTTCGCCCCCATGGAGTACTCGAAGATCGGCCTGGAGCACTTCACCCCTGACTACGTCCGCTACTTCCGCGGCCTGCCCGAGGCCACCCGTGAGCGGCTCGTGCGCGAGCAGTGGCAGCTGTACAAGGGCGTCAGCGAGGACACGCTGGCCGACATCCACGACGAGCTGTACGAGCGGACCATCGGCGGCGCCGAGCCGCGCGCGGCGCTGCACCCGGGCGTGGAGGTCACCGCGGCGTCCGCGGACGGAGCCGGCTACCTGCTGACCTGCCGCCACCGCGAGCAGGGGACGAGCTTCGCACTGCGCACCTCGGCCGTGGTGCTGGCCACCGGGTACGCGGCGGCCCGGCCCGCCCTGCTCGACCCGCTCGCCGACCTGGTCGACTGGGATTCCCAGGGCCGCTACCAGGTCGACGGCGAGTACCGGGTGACGCTCGACCCGCGGGTCTCCGGCTCCCTGTACGTGCAGAACGCCGAGACGCACACGCACGGCGTGGGCGCGCCCGACCTGACTCTCGGCGCGTGGCGCGCGGCGACGATCCTCAACGCGGCCACCGGGCGCACCGTGCTTCCCGTCCCCTCCCGGGCCGCGTGGACGACCTTCGGAGCGCCACAGACCGCGCCGCAGACAGCGCCGCAAACAGGGCCGCAGACAGGGCCGGAGACAGGGCCGCAGACAGGGCCGCAGACAGCGTCGCGGACGGCGCCCGCCGACCCCATGTCCGCCTTCGCGCACGCAGAGGAGAGCCACCGATGAACCCCCCGATCCGCGACGCCTGGGTACGCGCGGGCCGGCGGCTGCTCGCCAAGGCGGTCGAGGAGTTCGCCTACGAGGAGCTGCTCGTCCCGCGGCCCGACCCGGACGGCGGCCGCCCCGACGCCTACCGGCTGGACCTGGGCGACGGAGTGCGCTGGACGTTCCGCGCCGGACGCGGCACCTTCGGGACGTGGCGTCTCGTGGGCGGCACCCTGCGCAGGCACCCCGCCGACGGCGAGGCCGGGCCCGAGCGGCTCCTGCTCGACGCCCGCGCGACGCTGGGCTGGGACGGCCCCACCACGGCCGAGGTGCTGCGCGAGCTGACCGCCACCCGCCGAGCCGACGCCGAGCTCCTCTCCCGCGCACTGCCCGCGGCCCGGCTCGCCGACCTCGACCACCTCGACCTGGAGGCGCACCAGGACGGCCACCCCTGCATGGTGCTGAACAAGGGCCGGTTGGGCTTCTCCGCCTCCGACGCGGCCGCCTACGCCCCCGAGGCGGCGGGCGTCGTACGCCTGCTCTGGGCGGCGGTGCACACCTCCCTTTCCGGATACTCCGGTGTCCCCGGGCTGGACGCCGGCACGCTGCTGGCAGACGAACTCGACGGGCGGACCCGCGAGCGGTTCGCGGCCGTCCTGGAGAGCGGTTGCGCGGGCAGCGGCCTGGACCCGGCCGACTTCAGCTGGCTGCCCGTCCACCCCTTCCACTGGGACGAAGCGGTCGAGCCTCTGTTCGCCCCCTACCGCGCCGACGGCCGGATCGTCCTGCTCGGGCAGGGCCCTGACCGTTACCGTCCCCTCCAGTCCGTCCGCACGCTCGCCAATCTCGACCATCCGCGGCACCGCAACGTGAAGGTGCCGCTCCTCATCCGCAACACGCTGGTGTGGCGCGGCCTGCCCGCCGAGCCGACCGGGGCCGCGCCCGACGTGAGCGCCTGGCTGCACGGGATCCGCGACGCCGACCCGTACCTGCGCGACGAGCTGCGTCTCCATCCGCTCGGCGAGGTCGCCGCCGTCGCCGTGCGCCACCCGTTGTACGAGGCCGTGGGCGACGCGCCGTACCGCTACCACGAGCTGTTCGGCGCGGTGTGGCGCGAGCCGGTGGCGGCGCTGCTCCGCGACGGCGAGCGGGCCCGCACCATGGCGTCGCTGCTCACGGTCGGCTCGGACGGTCGCGCGCTGGTGGCCGAGCTCGTCGAACGGTCGGGGCTCGCGCCGTCGGCGTGGCTGGCCCGCCTGTTCGCGGGCCTGCTGCCCGGTCTGCTGCACTACCTCTACCGCTACGGTGTGGCCTTCTGCCCGCACGGCGAGAACACCGTCGTCCTGTACGACGCCGCCGACGTCCCCATCGGCATCGCGTTGAAGGACTTCGCCGAGGACGTCAACCTGCTGCCGGACGACCGTCCGGAGTACGCCGCCCTGTCGGCGCGCGGCAGAGCCGTGCTGCTGCGCCGGCCCGCCCGTGACCTGGCGCACTCGCTGCTCAGCGCCGTCTTCGCGGGGCACTTCCGGTTCTTCGCCCCGCTGGCCGAGGAGCATCTCGGCGTACCCGAGCGGGACTTCTGGGGCATGGTCCGCGCCGAGATCGAGCGCTACCACGCGCGCTTCCCCGAGCTCACCGACCGGTTCGAGGCGTTCGGCCTGCTCGCGCCGGAGTTCGACCGGGTGGCGCTGAACCGCGAACAGCTGCTCGGCGGGGCCTTCCACGACCGTGCCGAGCGTGACGAGGGCTTCGACGTCGTCCATGGCGCCGTCCCCAACCCGCTGGCCGTCTTCGAGGAGCGGATGTGACCGACATGTACGCGTGGCTGCGCGCCGAGGCCGGAGCCGGCCGCGTCGAGGAGGTGATCGTCGCCGTTCCCGACCTCCAGGGACGCCTGCAGGGCAGCAGGCTCGCGGTGCCGTACTTCCTGGAGGAGGCGGCCAGGCACGGCTTCGGCGCCTGCGTCTACCTGCTGGCCTGCGACGTCGACATGGGCACCGGCCCCGGTTACGCCATCGACGCGTGGAACACCGGCTTCGGCGACTTCCTGCTGCACCCCGACCCCGCCACGCTGCGCGCCCTGCCGTGGGACCCGGGCACCGCGCTCGTCCTCGCCGACGCCGCCTGGCCGGGCGGCGCGCCTGTCGAGGTGGCGCCGCGCAGGGTGCTGGCCGCCCAGCTGGCCCGGCTCGCCGGACGCGGCCTGACCGCGTTCACCGGCACCGAGCTGGAGTTCCTGGTCTTCCGCGACTCCTACCAGGACGCCTGGGAGCGCCGCTACCAGGGGCTGGCCCCGGCGACCCGCCACAACGTCGACTACGCGTTGCAGGGGCTGTCCGGCATCGAGCCGGTGGTGCGCCGCATCCGCCGCGAGATGGTGCGCGCCGGCCTGCGGATGGAGACCGCACGGGCGGAGTGCCACACCGGCCAGTACGAGATCGTCTTCCGCTACGACGAGGCGATGGCCACCTGCGACAACCACGTCTTCTTCAAGGACGGCGCCAAGCAGATCGCCGCGCAGGAAGGCCGCGCACTGTCCTTCATGCCCAAGTTCGACCAGGGCGAGGGCAACTCGTGCCACGTCCACCTGTCGCTGCGCGGCACGGACGGCACACCCGTGTTCGCGGACGAGGCGGCGGACGGCGGCATGTCGCAACTGATGCGGCACTTCGTGGCCGGGCAGCTCGCCTGCCTCCCCGACTTCGCGCTGCTGATGGCGCCGAACGTCAACTCCTACAAGCGGCTGCGGCCGGGCGCGTTCGCCCCCACCGGCGTCAGCTGGGGGCGCGACAACCGCACCTGCCCGATCCGCGTGGTCGGCTCGGGCGCGTCGCTGCGCATCGAGCACCGGGTGCCCGGCGGGGACGCCAATCCGTACCTGGCCGTGGCCGCCGTCGTGGCCGCGGGGCTGCACGGGGTCGACAACCGGCTGCCCCTGTCGGCTCCGCACGCCGCCAACGCGCTGGCCGACCCCTCGGTGCCGCGCCTGCCGGGCACGCTCGCCGAGGGGCTGCACCGGTGGGAGTCCAGCGAGATCGCCGTCAAGGTCTTCGGTGACGACGTCGTCCGGCACTACGCACAAGCCGCCCGCGCGGAGCTGGCGGCCTTCGAGTCGGCGGTCACCGACTGGGAGCGGGTCCGCGGGTTCGAACGCCTTTGACGTCCTCTCCGCCCTGAGGCGGGGATTCTCCCCTGCTACGTGGTAGCTGTGTGCGAGCGCGTCCCGGCAGCTCCTCCGCGACCGGGACGGAACCGAGCGAAACACCACCGATCGGCGTAGGCGCCGCCCGGCCCTCGCCGTCCAAAGACGGAGGTCGTACATCGATGGATGTACGACCGTTTTCGCCTGGTGGTACGAGGTAGGCGGGCTTGCGAGCAGCGAGGCTGGAAAGCATGACGAGACGCATAGACGCACTGGACGTGTTACGAGGCGTGGCGATCATGGGCACGCTCGGGACGAACATCTGGATCTTCACCAACCCCGGCGGCCCGGCGGAGCTGATGGGGTTCGGCGGCCACATCGGCGTGGTGGAAACGTTCCTGCGGTTCCTGTCCAACGGAAAGTTCCTCGGCCTGCTGACCCTGCTGTTCGGCATCGGCCTCGAACTGCAGTACCGAAGCGCGGTGCGCAAGGGGATGACCTGGCCCGGCAGGTATCTCTGGCGCGCGACCCTGCTGTTCCTCGAGGGGGCGCTGCACTACGTCCTGATCTTCGAGTTCGACGTGCTGATGGGGTACGCGATCACCTCCATGATCGTCGCGTACCTGATCGGCAGGAGCGAACGCACGGTACGGATCTGGATGATCAGCGCGGGGGCGACGCTCGTCGCCCTGGTGAGCCTCATGACGCTGGGCCTGCTGGCCGCGGGCGACACCGCCTTCCGCTCCATCCCCACCACCCTCTACAGCCAGGGCAGCTGGACCGACCAGGTCGCCTCCCGCCTCCAGCAGCTGCCCCTCTACCGGTCGGAACTGATCTTCATCATTCCGATGGGCATCGTGCTGTTCCTGCTCGGCGCCCGGCTGCTGCGCGCCGGCGTGTTCGACGAGCGCGGCGCGGGCCTGCGCAGGAAGCTGACCGTCATCGGGCTCGGGATCGCCGCGCCGCTGAACCTGCTCACCTCCTACGCGGGCCCCGCCTGGTTCGCCGTCGACCGCTACATCCTGGCGCCGCTGGTCGCCCTGGGCCTGCTGGGGGCCATCACCTCGATCGTCCTCGGCATGAGCGGCTCGCCGGGGGTGGTCCGCAGGGCCGTCTCGAACGTCGGACGCACGGCGCTGTCCTGCTACGTCTTCCAGAACCTGGCCGCCAGCGCGCTCTGCTACGGCTGGGGCCTGGGCCTGGCCTCCCAGCTCGACTGGCTGCGCCCGTGGTGGGTGCCCGGGGCGTGGGCCGGGGTCTGCCTGCTGTTCGTCGTGCTGAGCTCGCTGTGGCTGCGCCGGTTCGAGCGCGGGCCGCTGGAGCTGGCCTGGCAGTGGGCCTACCAGGCGCCCTGGGCGAAGCGCGCGGAAGCAGCGGGCCGGCCGTCGAGGGAGAAGGCGCCGTCCGTCCGTGGGTGACCTAGGAGGGCGAGGACGTCGTGCGGCGGCGTGCCACGAGGATCACGAGGGCGACGACCGGCCCGGCGGCCAGGAGCGCGGCGAGGGCCGCGAAGCCGAGGGCGAGAGTGGAGAACGTCGCGACCGTGGCGACCAGGAGCGGGCCGCCGGCGTCGCCGAGCTCGCGGCCGAGCTCGGCCGAGCCCATGGTCTGGCCCAGGCGCTCCTGCGGGGTCGAGGCGGCCAGGGCGGCGAACCCGAGCGGGGTGATCAGCCCGGTGCCGGCGCCGATCAGGGCCGCCCCCGCCAGGATGCCGGGCAGGCCGGGCAGCGTCGCGCAGGCCAGCCCGGCGGCGGTGGCCAGCAGCCCGGCCACCAGGCCGGCACGGGTGGACAGCCGCCCGGTGTCCAGTGCCCGTCCGGCCGCCGGCTGGACGAGCGCGGCGCAGGCGGCCAGGACGGAGACGGCGGCGCCGGTGGCCACGGTGCCGAGCCCGGCGGCCGCGCCGGAGACGGGCAGGAACCCGACTCCGACCGACAGGGCGGCGGTCGCGCCGGCGAGGGCCGCGGTCGGCACGAGGAACCAGGACGCGGTCAGCCGCCTGGCCAGGTCCAGCACGGTCTGACGGGCGCGCGGCAGCGGAGGCACGGCGGGGACGGCGAGGGCGGCCCAGGCCGCGACGCCGGCGCCGAGCACCGCCGTCACCGCGAACAGCAGTCGCAGCCCGCCGGCCCACACCAGGACGCCGCCGAGCAACGGGCCGAGCGTGTAGCCGATGGACTTGTAGAAGCCGTAACCGCCGACGGCGCGACCGCGCTTGGCGGCCGGGTTGAGCCGGGCGACCAGGGCGGAGGCCGACGGGGAGAAGGCGGAGGCGGCGGCGCCCTGCCCGAGCCGGGCCGCCCACAGCCAGCCGGGGCTGTCAGCCGCCGCGTACAGCGCGGAGGCGGCGGCGAAGGCGATCAGGCCGCCGATCAGGACGGGACGTGCGCCGACGCGGTCGGCGAGGGTGCCGAAGACCGGCTTGAGCAGGACCTCGACCCCGTCGTACAGGGCGAGCAGCCCGCCGAGCACCAGCAGCGAGGTCACCGCGTCGTGGCTGAGGCCGCCCAGGTTGGCGGCGACGGCGTGCGCGCCGAATGCGGTGGTGAACCCGGCCGCGTACAGCGGCCACATGGCCCGGCCTGGCCCCCTCATGCTTCCTCCCCCGGCAGTTGGCGCAGGGCGGTGAAGACCCGCTCCGCGTAGTCCTCGCACGCCGCCTGGCACCGCTTCAGCCGCTCGGCGGCCTCGGCCGCCTCCGGAGCGCCGAAGACGTCCCGCACGCCGAGGTCGCGGTGCCAGCGCCGCAGCCGCTCCAGGCTCTGCTCCTCTTCCTCCAGCTCGGCCAGGGTGAACTTGCCGTTGCGGATCTCCTTGGCGATCTCCGCCTCGAACTTGCCGCAGTCGGCCAGGAACTCCGCCCAGTCCGCGGAGCGCGCGGCGGTGAACTGCTCCCGCAGGCGGGCGGCGTCCTCAGGGGAGCGTCCGGACGCCTGAAGTGTCACGACCTGGCCGGCGGCGCTCTCGGTGAGTTCGACGGCGCGGCGCACTCCGTCGGCGAAGACCGGCATCTCCGGCACCGCCCAGATGCGCTGGCCCAGCGACAGCGCTCCGATCTTACGCAGTTCACGCCACACGGCCACCCGGTGCCGCGACGGCTCAGCCGGAATCCTGATCACGAGGATCAGCCACCGGGAGTCCTGTCTCACGCTCGTCACAAGCTAAAAGTAGCAGCTGTTACATTCTCGCCAGCTTGGATCGTCACAGCCGCTGGCGTCAGTTCGGCTTGACAGACATGGAAGGTGCCGCGTCGTCCAGCGCCGGAGACCGACACGACGAGGCGGTCACCGCTGTGCGGGGTGATCGCCGGTCCGCTGCCCGTCGTCGCGTTTCTCGTTGAGTGGCTCACCCTGCCGGCCGTCCACCTGCCGAAACGAGGGTGGGACTCCCCCTCCTTTAGTTTTAGGAGGGGGAGGAAGTCAACACTTGGAGGATCGATGCTGCACGTCAGCTACGCCACCGCCCCGGCCCCCGGCGCGGTCAACCAGGACTACGTGATCGCAGGGCCGGGCTGGGTCGCGATACTGGACGGCGCGACCCCTGCGCCTGGCGTGGCGTCGGGTTGCGTGCACGACGTGCCGTGGCTGGTGCGCACGCTGGCCGGGTCGGTGATGGAGCGGATCGAGAGCGCGCGGACTCTCTCGGAGGTGCTCGCCGAGGCGATCTCGGCGACGATGAGCGCGCACGCCGGCACCTGCGACCTGGCAGATCCGAACTCGCCGTCGTCCACGATCTCCATCCTGCGCCGCACCGGTGACCAGCTCGAATACCTGGTGCTGTGCGATTCGCCGATCGGCGTGCTGCACGCGGACGGCACCGTCGAGGTGATCCACGACGACCGCACGGATCACCTTCCCGGCGGCAGGCCGTACTCGCTTGCGGTGGTGGAGTCGTCGCGGAACCGGCCGGGCGGCTTCTGGGTGGCCTCCACCGAACCGGCCGCGGCGTCCGAGGCGCTCACCGGCGTGGTGGACGTGGCCGGCGTCCGCGGCGTCGGCCTGTTCACCGACGGCGTCACCCGCCTGGTCGAATGGTACGGCCGGTCGTGGGAGGAGCTGCTGGCGTCGGCGTCCGAGAGCGGTCCCGCGAGCCTGCTCGTCCAGGTGCGTGCGGCCGAGCGGGCGTACGGCCTCCCACGGCCCGGCAAGCTGCACGACGACGCGACGGCCGCCTGGGTCGTGCCCGTCCTCCGGGACGCGTAGAGTCTCGTGGATCAGGCGAACCCTGCGGCGCGCGGCCCGTTGACGGGACGGGACCGCTGAACGGCACACCGGCGGCGCGTGAGAGACTGCGCGGACCTCGACGTCGATCCACGGAGTCCTGCTGGTGCGTCCACCCGCCATTGTCTGCGTTTCGGTGTTACTGCTGGCCCTGACTGCCTGCGGAGGCGGGCCGGAGCCCCAGACGGCACCGACCTCCCCCGCCACGTCGCCGCCACCGGCATCCGGGACGCCGCTGCCGGAGACCAAGGCCCCCGAGACGAAGGCACCCGAGACGAAGGACCCTGAGACGAAGGACCCTGAGACCCGGACCTCCGAAACGAAGGCGCCGACGCCCCGGCCCGCGCTCGCCCGACCCGGCACCGTGTGCGGCGAGATCCAGCCGCCCGGCAGCGGCCCCATGGCCGCGGTCGCGGTCGCCGCGGGGCGCATCGACTGCCGCACCGCCCTGCGGACCTTCCGCACCTACTACCGGGCAGACACCCCCAAACAGGGCAGCGCCGGGGTCGCGACCGTCGGCGGCTGGCTGTGCGCCAGCAACTCGGCCGCCCAGGCGAACATCAGCGGCCGGCTCTCCACCTGCCGGAAAGCCGCCACCAAGATCGTGGCAGACGTCATCCCCTGACGTGCGTCGAGCGCCGCCGTGCGATCGGCACCGGCGCCGATCGCACGCCAGGCGGCCGAGCTCGTCAGCACTCCCGCAGGCCAGGCGCGGGGTCCACCGTGGTTTGGACGTCCACGGCGGGCACGTTGCCCCACTGGCCGTTGTCGAGCTGGGTCCAGTACCAGATGTCGTTGCCGCCGCTGTGGGGGTCACCGTGGCCCCAGCACTGGAACCAGCTGAAGGTCGTGTTCAACGTCCCTCTGATCAAGGAGCCGTAGGACCGGTGCTCATAGCCCCTGGCCCCGCCCTTGTTCCCGCAGTAGAGCCGCGCGTCCGCCCGGACGCCGCACTCGGCGGCCCGAGCGGCGGTGGCGGGCGCGGACGACGCAGACGACGCAGACGACGCGGGCGCGGTGGTCAGTGTGGCGCCGAGCACGGCGGCGCCGGTCAGAACGATCGTGGTGGCTTTGGCGAGCAACATGCGCATACTCCTGCGATAGGGAAAGACGGAAGACCCCCGCCGGACGGGCGGACACCCGTCCAATCGCAGAATGTACGTGATCAACTACTCGCTGCGACGGCTCTGAGAGTAAGGCGGAGGGTAAGACTCCCGCATCTCAGGCACCGCTAACGCCCGAGGCGCCCCGGTGCGGGCGGTGGGGCGTCGGATGGCCCTAGCCGGTCAGTAGTACCCCTTCTCGCCGTCGACGAGTTCCCGGATGATATCCGCGTGACCGGCGTGCCGGGCCGTCTCCTCGATCATGTGGATCAGCATCCACCGCAGGGACCCGGCGGCGGACCGGAAGTCGGGGTGCTTGCCCACGTCGTCCAGCGAATGGGCGGCGACGATCTCGTTCGACACCGCGCACTGCCGGTCGTACTCCTCCAGGAGCTGGGCGAGCGGGACGCCCTCGACCATCATGTCGGCGTCCTCCTCCTCGCCCTCGAACTGCGGCCCCGTGGCCGGGCGGCCGAGGAAGAGCACCTCGAACCAGCAGTGCTCGACCCAGCGCATGTGGGAGACGAGGCCCGCCATCGTCATCAGCGGCGAGGCGGGCAGGACGGGCCGGTGCGCGTCGGCGTCGGACAGCCCTTCGCACTTCCAGTGGATGATCGAGCGCTGCATGTCAAGCCAGCCGACAAGCTGGGTCCGCTCGTCGGCGGTGAAATCGGGGCGATTGCGAGGAGGGGTCATGGCCGGCGAGGCTACCGCAGCGGGCCTCCGGCACGCAGGTGGTTTTTCGCCGGACGAGAGCGCGGGATCGACCACCGGCGCAGTCGGCCGCCCGCTGCCACCCTCTCGTCAACCGCGAGTTGACACAAACCATACGTCAACCTACGGTTGACGCATGTCGCTGAGAGGCGTACATCCGGCGCTCCGCTTCGCCATCATGACTCTGATCGTGGTCGGCCTGCTGATCGCCACGCTGTGACCAGCGCCGACGCCGGGCCACGGCCGCGACCACCGTGTCGGCGGCGCCGGTGTGGAGGAAAGCCCAAGAAGGGGCCCGGCAACGTCATCGGAGCCGGGACATGTGTCGCTCGATCAGGGCGATGTCGGCGCGATCCTTCGGGCGGTCGAGTCGCCGCTTCCACCGGCGGATGTCGTCGAGTGACTCGTACCTGAGGCCGTCGATCGCGTCGGAGCGATCCATCAACTCGTCGACGGTCCCGCTTTCAGGAAACCAGCCGTTGAAGATCTCGATCTTCCCGTCCAGCAGGACGACCCTGTGCACGTGCTCACCGAACGGCGATGAGGTCGGCGTGCCGAGCGAGAGGGCCGTGGACCAGGCCTCGTCGCGGGCGACCACGTCGAGATCCCCGATGGCGTCCTTGATGCCGTGGGCGAGCAGCGGCCCGCTGCCGGCGATGACGAAGTGGTCCGGGGGGAGGCGCAGGGACAACAGCGCCTGGACCAGTGGGTGCTCTATGGCCTTCATGAGAATCCTCAGGTCGGGACGACGGCGCGCAGGCCGGCGCCGGGCTTCGCGATCATACGGGTGGTGATCAGTGCTGTGGGCGGAGAGCGCGGACCTGGTGTCAGCTGCGGTGTCGTGGTCGCGATACCGTCCTGACATGTCCCGATCTGCCGGAGCCGGCCCCTCCCCCGTCACCGCCGACGATCTCGAGCTCGCCGTGCGGCTCGCCGTGGCCGTGCTGCGTGAGGCGCCTCCCACGGCGTGGGACCGCCGGGCCGGTTCGCTGGAGTGGGACTGCTGGGAGACCGTCGAGCACCTCAGCGACGACCTCTTCGCGTACGCCGTCCAGCTGGGCCCCCAGACGCCGCCCTTGGACGGCGACGTGCCCTTCGTGTGGGAGAGCCGCCGGCCAGGCGGCCCCGCGAACGCCGTCCACGCGGACCGCGCGGCGGGGCCGCCAGGGCTGTTGCAGGTGCTGGAGGCGAGCGGCGCGCTGCTGGTCGCCATGGTGCGGACGACGCCCTCGCACGTCCGCGCCCACCACGTCCACGGCGCGTCGGACCCTGAGGGGTTCGCCGCGATGGGGCTCGTGGAGACCCTGGTCCACACGCACGACCTGGCGGAGGGGCTCGGCCTCGCCTGGGCGCCGCCCTCCGGGCTGTGCTCGCGGGTGCTCGCCCGGCTGTTCCCGGACGCCCCGCTGAACACCGACCCCTGGCCCACCCTGCTGTGGGCCACCGGACGCGGCGAACTGCCCGGACGTCCTCGTCTCACCGCCTGGCGCTGGTACGGCGCCCCCAGGTCGTAGACCTCTCAGCCGGCCAGCACCGTGATTCCGAGAATGCGCGCGCCCGTCTCGGTGCGGGGCCGATGGCGGCTTCCCGGGGCGAAGACCACGTACGTGCCGGGCCCGTGGCGTTCCTCACCTTCGATCACCTCCCCGCTCAGCACGTAGTACCGCTCCTCGCTGGCGTGCACGTCCACCTCGGGCCATTCGGTTCCGGCGGCGAAGTCGATCAGCCAGCCGCGGGCGTGCTCGGTCGCGGCTAGCCTGCGGCGGACGATTCCCGGGACCACCTCGACCGGCGCGACCTCCTCGACCTGGACGACGGTCTTCAGCGCGTTCGTGATGTCACTCATGTAGCTAAATGTGGCTCGTGGCCGCCCATCCGGACGAGAGTCCGGAATGACATCTCCAGGTACATTTCTGCCATGACTCGCCATAGGGTGGTGGCACTGCTCAACGAGCCGCAGTCGCCCTTCGAACTCGCCTGCGCCGCCGAGGTCTTCGGCACCGTCCGGCCGGAACTGCCCGTCGACTACGACTTCGAGGTGTGCGCCGAGCAGCCCGGCCCGCTGCGGACCACGACCGGCTACTCGATGCTGGTCGAGGCCGGCCTGACCGCCCTGCGGCGGGCGGACACGGTGGTCGTCCCCGGGTGGCAGCCGCCCGGCGACCCCGTACCGGGAGCGGTTCTGGAGGAGCTGCGGGCCGCGCACCGGCGCGGGGCGCGGATCGTGGCGATCTGCACGGGCGCCTTCGTGCTGGCCCAGGCCGGGCTGCTGGACGGGCGCCGCGCGACCACCCACTGGCGCCGGACGGCCCAGCTCGCCGCCGCCTTCCCCCAGGTGCAGGTCGACGCGGACGTCCTGTACGTGGACCACGGCGACGTGGCCACCAGCGCGGGCACCGGCGCCGGCATCGACCTGTGCCTGCACCTCGTCCGGCATGATCACGGTGCCGCGTACGCCGCCCAGGTCGCCCGGAGCATGGTGCTGCCGCCGCACCGGGAGGGCAGCCAGCTCCAGTACGCCGCCCCGCCCACACCCGCCGACGCGGACGAGTCGCTGACCCCGCTGCTGCAGTGGGCCGTGTCGCGGTTGGACGCGGATCTCACGGTCGCCCGGCTCGCCGAGCGGGCCGGGCTGTCGAACCGGACCCTCGCCCGCCGGTTCGCCCAGCAGCTCGGCACCAGCCCCGGGCAGTGGCTGCTCGGCCAGCGCGTCAACGCCGCGCGCTCGCTCCTGGAGCAGACCAGCCTGCCG
Source organism: Nonomuraea sp. NPDC005983 (assembly GCF_040614375.1). Lineage (NCBI taxonomy): Bacteria > Bacillati > Actinomycetota > Actinomycetes > Streptosporangiales > Streptosporangiaceae > Nonomuraea > Nonomuraea sp. NPDC005983. The sequence goes on along the minus strand of NZ_JBEXUP010000031.1, from coordinate 56,855 downwards.
GTGGAGGCGATCGCCGCCCGCGTCGGCCTCTCGTCGGCGGTCAACCTCCGGCGGCGCTTCCGGACCGCCGTCGGCACCACGCCGGGCGCCTACCGGCGCGTCTTCGGCCGTGATCAGGACCCACCGGCCCCAGGCGTTGAGGGTGTGGTCGACAGCGTGCAAGGCGTTGGCGAACCAGCGGGCAGGTATGTGACACACGTCACTTAGGCGAAGAATCGCCGCGCAGCTGCCAGGCCCATCGGGATCAACCGCGCCGGGCGTAACGGGCCGCCAGTCGGCCTGACGTCGGCGCCATCGGCATTTGCCCCGCTGACCTGCCGGACTTAGCCTGGCTGTATGCGCGCATCGACCTCGGCGGAGCGCGCGGGAAACCTTCCCGCCGAGTTGGCGAGTTTCGTCGGCCGCCGCCGAGAGGTGGCCGAGATCAAGCGATTGCTGTCCGTGTCCCGCCTGGTGACCTTGACCGGTGTGGGCGGCGCAGGCAAGACGCGGTTGTCTTTGCGGGTGGCGGCCGACGTGCGCCGGGCGTACGCCGACGGCGTGTGGTACGTGGAACTCGCCGCCCTTGAGGACCAGGCGTTGCTGACGCATACGATCGCGACCGCCCTCGGTGTGCACGACCGCAGGGCGCGCTTGCAGGCGCCCGTGCTTGCCGAGTATCTCCAGAGCAAGCAACTGCTGCTGGTTCTGGACAACTGCGAGCACCTGCGCGGCGCGTGTGCGGCGCTCGCGGAGACGCTGCTGCGGGCAGCTCCACATCTGCGGATCCTGGCCACCAGCCGGCAGCCCTTGGGACTGACCTGTGAGCAGACCTACCAGGTGCCGACCATGCCGGTCCCGGACGGCGATCTGTTGCCGCCGTTGGAAACTCTCGCCCACTACGAAGCAGTGATCCTTTTCGCGGATCGAGCAGCGGCCGTGCATCCGACGTTCACCCTCACACCGACCAACTTCGCGACCGTTGTTCAGGTGTGCCAGCAGGTCGACGGCATCCCGCTGGCGATCGAACTGGCGGCGGCCCGGCTGCGCCACCTGTCGCTCGACGACATCCTGGAACGGCTCCAAGACCGTTACCGGCTGCTCACCATAGGCAGCCGGACGGCCCTTCCCAGGCACCAGACACTGCGCGGACTGATCGACTGGAGCATGGAGCTGTGTTCGGAGCAGGAGCGAACGCTCTGGTCCCGGCTGTCGATATTCGCGGGAGGCTTTGACCTGCACGCCGCCGAGGCGGTCTGCGCGAGTGACGGCATCAGCGGCGACTCCGTCGTCGATCTGGTCGCCTCACTGGTTGACAAGTCGATCGTGAGCTGCGAGGAGCATGAGGGGCGAGTGCGCTATCGACTTCTGGAGACGATCCGCCAGTACGGTCAGGATCGACTGCGGGAGTCGGGCGACAGACACGCGTTGCGCGCACGTCACCAGAGGTACTACGGGCACCTGGTGGAGCAGGCATGGGCCCAGTGGTTCGGTCCAGATCAGGAACGGTGGCTGCGGCGCCTGCAGGACGAGCACAGCAACATCCGGATCGCTCTTGAATACTGCTTCACCGAGCCCGGTGAGGCCGAGTACGGGCTGAGAATCGCCGGCGCGCTGTGGTACTTCTGGATCGCCACCGGGCTGACCAGCGAGGGACGCCGCTGGCTGGACAGGGGCGTGCGGCTGGCGACCGAACCAAGCCCGTCACGCGCTCAGGCGCTCTGGGTCAACGGCTACCTGCGCATCGTGCAGGAGGACGTCGCCTCCGCGCAATCCATGATCGCGGAATGCATGCGCCACGGCCGGCAACTGAACGACGCGCACGCCTGCGCCTGGGCCACCCAGCTCGCCGGGATGACCGCCATGTCGAATGGCGACCTGGTCGAGGCTCACCGGTTGCTCGAGGAAGCCCTGGCACGGCATACAGCCAACGGAGACCTCATCGGCGCCCTCGACGACCGCTTCTACCTCGCCGCCGTCGCCGCGTTGCGCAACGACGCCCACGAGGCGACCACCGTATGCGAGGAGGCTTTGGCGTTGTGCGCCGCCCATGGCGAGCGCTGGTTCAAGTCCTACATGCTCTGGGACCTCGGGCTGGTGGCCTGGCAGATCGGCGATCGGCAACGGGCCGCGGCAGCCGTACGCGACGGCCTGTGCCTGGCCAAGGTGTTCAACGAACAGTGGGCCATCGGTTTCTGCATCGAAATGTTGGCCTGGATCGCCGAAGCCGAAGGCCGGCATCATTGCGCCGCGAGGTTGCTCGGCGGAGCCGAAACCATCTGGCAGCGCGTCGGTGCCCCGCTGTTCGGCATGCGCCATTTGAACAGCCGCCACGACCAATGCGTCGAGCTGCTGCGCGACGCACTCGGTAAACGCACATTCGACACCGAACTGCGCCACGGCACCCGGTTGATGCTCGACCAGGTCATCGCCTACGCGCTCGAGGAGCAGGAGAACCGCAGGCCGAGGGCCGGCGCTCGGTCGAACACGCCGCAGGAGCTCACGTCGCGAGAGGCCCACGTCGCGAACCTGATCGCCCAGGGCCTCAGCAACAAGGAGATCGCCGCGAAGCTGACGATCGCGCCGCGCACGGCCGAGGGACACGTCGAGCACATCCTCTGCAAGCTCGGCTTCACCTCTCGCGCTCAGATCGCCGCGTGGGTGGTCGAGCAGCGGGATCTCAGAACAGCCCCAGGCTCAGGCGACGGCTTCCAGGCGGCCGACGACTTCCGCACACAGCATGATCACGGCGCGGTCGCGCGGGACGTCCATCTCGATCAGGAGGAGTAGGGGGTCACTCGCCTCCGAACTGTGCGGATCCGCGACGGCAGAGACCCCGTACCCGTACCTCCGCATCACGCCCCTTCGTGGGCCTGCCTGTGCGGCGCGGCCCACGATCGGGACGTCAGGCTGCCCGTCTCAGCGGCCTGGCGGGGGAGATTCCCCGGCCTTCGAACCGGGGAGGACGTCAGTCCACGCCCACGTGCACGGGCCCGCCTCGCCAGTCGACGGCGGTGAGGATGTGCGCGGGAACGCGGAACACCCGTCCGGGAGCCATCGGCCACCAGACGCGCTCGCGCGCGATGACCCTGCCGTCCTGCCGGAGCACGATCCGCGGGGCCGGAACGTACCGATCGCTCCACAGGAGCAGGCGCCGGCGGGCGGGTGCCGGGTCGCCGGGGCGGAAGAGCTCCGGCGCCACCCAGCGGAAGGGCGGGTCGGCGATGAGGCGTACGTGCTCGGCGGGCGCGCCCTGGCCGTCCAGCCATCTGAGGACGGACGCGGCCACGTGCGAGCCGTCGATGGCGGCGATGTCGGCGGTGTCGACCGGGTGGAGCAGGTTGCCCACCGCGAAGACGCCGGGACGGTCGGTGCGCAACGCGCTGTCGACCAGCGGGCCCAGTGTTCCCGGGTCGAGGGCGATCCCTGCGGCCCGCACCAGCTCGTTGTCGGGGATCCAGTCGCCGGTCAGGACGAGCGTGTCGCACTCGACGATCCGCCGCTCACCGGAGTCGAGGTCCGCGATCTCCACCGCTTCCAGCTGCCGACGCCCGATGATCTTCGTGACGCGGGTGCGGGTGGCGACCCTGGTGCGGAACAGGATCCGGCCGGGGACGGTGAAGAAGGAGTAGGAGTCCGGCTTCGGGTACTCCGTGGTCATCAGGACGGTCTTGCAGCCCGCCTCGCTCAGGGTCAGGACGGCCGACCAGCTCACCAGCTCCGCGCCGACGACGACGGCCCTCCTGCCGGGCCTGCCGTGCTGGAGGTGGACGAGGTTCTGCAGGTGCCCGGTGGTGTAGACGCCGCGCGGGCGGTCGCCGGGGATGAGCCGGGCGGGGCGGGGTCGCTCGCGGGCGCCGGTGGCCAGGATGACGGCCCCGGCCTCGACACGGATGCGGCCCTGCGGGGTGGTGGCCTCGATCGCGCGCTCGCCGGCCCAGTTCGTCACGGTGGCGTTCGTCCGGATGGTCGCGCCCGCGGCCTCCGCCTGCCGCACGAGCCTGCGGGCGTAGGCGGGGCCGCTCATGAAGCGGCCCATGTCCCGCATGCCGTAGCCGGGATGGTCGCTGTGCCGGGGGATGCCTCCCGCCGTGCTCTCCCGCTCCAGGACGAGGACGTCGCCGCCGAGTCTCGGCGCGAGCGCGCGGGCGGCTGTCAGACCGGCCGGGCCCGCGCCCACGATGGCGACGGCCGGGGTGAGGGTGGTGAGGTCGGTCGTCATCGGCTGTCGTCCTGCCTGGTGTTCATCGATCGGTTGACCTCGGCGCCGCAGAAGAACCCCTGGCAGCGCCCGTTCATCGCGCGGGTGCGGCGGCGCAGCCCCTCCACACCGGCCGGTGGGATCGGCGAGCGGAGTGCGTCGCGGATCTCGCCGGCGGTGACCCGCTCGCAGAAGCAGACCACCGTGCCGTAGGCGGGGTCGGCGGCGATCCTGGCGGCGTCCTGGTAGGGGCGGAGGAACGCCTCTCCGAGGTTGGGCATGCGGGGCGGCTCCGGCAGGTCCTCGCGTGGCCGCAGTGCCAGCCCGGCCTTGTCCACGAGCCCGGCGACGTGCTCGGCGACGGCCATGCCGGAGGTGAGCCCGGTCGAGCGGATCCCGCCGACCAGGACGTAGCGTCGCCGCGCGTCGGCCTCGATGAGGTAGTCGGGACGGTCGATGGCGGCCCGCAGGCCGGCGTACGTCGCCGTGACCTCCTCCCGCAGCAGCTCGGGCAGCAGCTTCTCCCCCTTGCCCAGCAGGAACTCGAGCCCCTCCTCCGAGGTGCCGGTGTCGGTGCGGTCGGTGCGGTCCTCGGCGGTCGGGCCCAGCATGACGTTGCCGTAGATGGTCGGGCTGATCAGCACGCCCTTGCCGCGGGAGGTGGGCACCGGCAGCACGATCCGGTCGACGAGCGGCCGGGCGAGCTTGTCGTAGACGAGGAGCTCGCCGCGGCGCGGGGTGACGGTGAAACGGTCGTAACCGAACAGCCGGTCGACGACGTCCGCGCCCAGGCCGGCGGCGTTCACCACCCAGCGGGCGCGCACGTCGCCGCCCGAGGTGCGCAGCACGGTGTGCTCGCCGCCGTCCTCCACCGCGTGGACTCGCCGGTTCAGCAGCAGCGTCGCGCCGCGCTGGACCGCCTCGGTGGCCAGGGCGAGGTTGGTCGTCCAGGTGCAGATGATGGACTCGTCGGGAACCGTGAGCCCGCCCAGGGCCCCTTCCCCGAGGTGGGGCACCTGACGGTAGACCTCGTCGGGGCCGACGATCCGGGTCTTGGTGTAGCCGTTCCGCTCCGCCTTCTCCCGCAGGCCCGGCAGGGCGTCCAGCTCCTCCTGGTTCCAGGCCACCAGCAGGGCGCCGGTGCGCTCGACCGGGATGCCGGTCCGCTCCGCGTACTCCGACAGCAGGCGGTAGCCCTCACGCACCAGGCGGGATTCGAGGGTGCCCGGTGTCGCATCGAACCCGGTGTGCAGGATCGCGGTGTTCGCCTTGCTCGTACCGTCTCCGACGTCGTCGCGCGCCTCCAGCAGCGCGACGCTCAGCTCGTGGCCCGCCAGCTTCCTGGCGATGGCCGAGCCGACGATGCCGGCGCCGATCACCGCGACGTCGTACGTGGTGATGGACGGCGTGCTGTTCACCTTTCTCCTTCTCTCGTCAGGGTCGCGGCCACGGCCCCATCCCATCGGGCGCGGAACTCCCGCGCCTGCTCGACGGGCCATCTGGGCTCGTAGCTGGTGCTGGGCTCCCACTCGTCGACCGCGTCCCGGAGGGACAGCGAGGGGTCGAGCGCGGCGCGAGCGAGCGCCACCGCGCCCAGCGGGGTGGCGTGCTGTGAGGGGTAGACGTCGATCGGGACCTGCGCCAGGTCGGCGACCGCCTGCATGAGCACCCGGCTCCTGGTGAGCCCGCCGTCGGCCCTGAGCCTGGTCAGCGGCTGCCCGAGGTCGCCCGCCACGAGCTCGCCGAGCATGGCGACCTGCGCCGCGATCCCCTGCAGCACGGCCAGCACCAGGTGTTGCGGGCCGGTCGAGAGGGTCATCCCGGTGAACGCCGCCTTGGCGTCCGGACGCCACCAGGGCGCGGCCAGGCCCGCCAGCGCCGGGACGCACAGGACGCCCTCGGGGTCGTCCGCGGCGACGGAGTCGAGGTCGGCCGGGGTGCGGATGAAGCCGAGGTCCTGCATCCAGCGCACCGCGGAGGCGGCGGTGTACACCTGGCCGTCGAAGCAGTAGGTGGTCTCGCCCCTGACATGCCAGGCGACCGACGCCGCCAGCCCCGCCGTGGAGCGTGCCGCCGAGCCGCCGGTGTTGGCCAGCAGGAACGCGCCCGTGCCGAAGGTGCACTTGGCGTCGCCCGCCGTCAGGCAGTTCTCGGCGAGCAGCGCGGCCTGCTGGTCGACCACGAGCCCGCCAACCGGGACATCTCCGCCGAACGCGGACGTGCGGCCGACCACCTCGTCGCACGCGACGATGCGCGGCAGGCGCTCGTCGCCGAGCTGGAACAGCTCGAGCAGCTCCCGGTCCCACTCGACGTCGTCGAGCCGGGTGACCAGCGACCGGCTGGCCGTCGCGGCGTCGGTGACGAACTGCCCGGTCAGGTGGTGGACGATCCACGAGTCGGAGGTGGTGACCACCCCCTCCCTGGTGACGTTGCGGCGCAGCCAGGCCATCTTGGGCGCCGAGAAGTACGGGTCCAGGACCAGCCCGGTCGTGTCGGCGATCCGCCGGCCGTCGCCGGCCAGCTCGTCGCAGATGCCCTGCGAGCGGCGGTCCTGCCACACGATGGCGTTGGAGAGCGGCTCGCCGGTGCCGGGATCCCAGGCCAGCACGGTCTCGCCCTGGTTGGCCATGGTGACGCCGTCGATGCGCACCCCGGCCTGCGCGACGGCCTTGCGGCCCGCGTTGAGCACGGAGTCGAGCAGCTCTCTCGGGTTCTGCTCGACCCCGCCGCCGGACAGGTAGGTGGGCCGGACGGGGAGCTCGGCGAGACCGAGCATCCGGCCCTCGCCGTCGACGACGACCGCCTTGGTGGCGGAGGTCCCTTGGTCTATCGCCAGGATCGTCGTCACGGCCGGTGCACCTGATCCCGGTTCACGGCGTCCGCGTCGAGCTCCGCGAGCTCCGCGTCGATGGAGTGCATGTCGGGCATCGCCAGCCGTTTCGCCCCACCCCGCCTGACCAGCAGGTAGGCCAGGTAGACGGCGCCCAGCGCGAGCATGACGAGCACGTACCGCCACGGGTCGGCGAAGGAGTCGTCGCGGAACAGCAGCAGCTCGAAGACGAGCCAGACCAGCGCGACGACGATCACCGGGATCTCCCAGCGGCCCAGGTTGAACCCCTTGCTCGGGGGCAGCCACCTGCGCTTGACGACGTACATGACGACGGTGCCGGTGTAGATGATCGCGGGCAGCAGGGTGGCGGCGGCGAACAGGCTGAACAGGGCGCCGGTCCGGTGGGAGAAGATCGCCAGGATCAGCTCGCCGACGACGAACATGAACACGGTGGCGTTCAGCGGCGTGCCGAACGTCGGGGAGATCTTGCGCAGGGCCTGCCAGCCGGGGAACCGCTCGTCGCGGGACATCGCCCACACCAGCCGGACGCCGGTCATCAGGATCACCATGCCGCAGGCGAAGATGGCGATGACCACCAGGACCAGCAGGCCGGTGCCGACGACCGGGCCGAGCACCCGGGCGATCACGTCCGCGATCGGGGTTCCCGACTTGGCCAGCTCGACCGGGTCACCGGCCAGCAGCGTTACCGCGATGAGGAACAGGAAGCCGAGGACGCCCGAGGCGAGCACCGCCTGCCACATGGCGCGGGGGACGACCCTGGCCGGGTCCTTCGTCTCCTCCGCGAGGTTGGCCGCCGACTCGAAGCCGACGATGGTGAACGCGCCGAGCAGGAAGCCCAGCATCCACGGACCCGCCGAGTTGAGGGTTCCCAGGCTGAAATAGCCCTCGGCGGGAACGTTGCCGGTACTGAACAGGTTCGCGAAGTTCACCTCCTTGGCGACGAACCCCACGACCAGCAGGAGCACCACGAGGGCGATCATCCCGACGAGCTCGGCCGACACGGCGAAGTTGTTCACCCGCTCGGTCCACTTGGTCGACAGCGCCACCAGGAGGGCCTGGAACAGGATGACCACGCCGGTGATCACCCACGCGTTCAGCGGGGAGCCCTCGTACTGGAGCAGCACGGGAAGCACGGTGGAGGCGATGGTGTAGTCGACGGCCACGACCACGATCGCCAGGAACGTGAACGAGATCCAGCCCATGATCCAGCCGAGCACCGGGTTCGCCAGGCGGGACACCCACTGGTAGGAGTATCCGCTCACGGGGATGCGGGCGGCCAGGGCGCCGAAGATGAACGCCACCGCGAGCTGGCCGATGATCACGATCGGCCAGGTCCAGATGCCGGCGGGCCCCGAGCTGTTCAGCACGGACCCGTAGGTGGTGAAGATGCCGGTGGCGATCGACACGAAGGCGAAGGCCACCGCGAACGAGGCGAATCGGCCGGTGCCGCGCTTCATCGCCTGCTTGTAACCGAACTCCTCGACGCCGCCGGATGACTGCTCTCCGAGGGGGGATGGTGAATACTGGGTCATGGATTGCCCAACTCCGTTGTCGCTAGTCAGATGGTGAACCGGCTGGGGTGGTCCCGAGCCGGGTGACGTGCCCGCGTCGCCCGGCTCCTCTGGAGATCACGAAGAGATGATCACCCCGCCCTTACTCGTGATGGCGGCGTGCACCTCCGGCGGCGGCTCCGCCTCTGTGATGAAACCGGCGAACTCGTCCACCCCGGCGACCCGGTGCCGCACGACCCTGCCGAACTTGCTGGAGTCGGCGAGCACGTAGGAGAGCGGCGCGTTCCGCAGGATCACCCTGCGCACGGCGACCTCGTCGAGGTGGTAGTCGGTCAGCCCGGCCGCGGCGTCGACGCCGCCCGAGCCGAGGAAGGCGACGTCGGGGTGCAGATCGGTGAAGAACGCCTGGGCGATCGAGTTGGACAGCGCGAGATCCCCTCCGCGCAGCCTGCCGCCGCAGACCAGGACGTCGATCCCGGGCCGCTCGGCGAGCTCCGCCGCGACCAGGAGGGAGCAGGTGGCCACGGTTCCGGAGAAGTCGTGCGGGAGGGCGCGGGCCATGCTGACGGCGGTGGTGCCCACGTCGATCACGACCGTCTGGCCGGGCCGGACGAGCGCGGCGGCGGTGCGCCCGATGCGCTTCTTCGCCTCGGCGGCCGACTCGGCGCGCTCGGCGAACGGCGCCTCCTCCCCTGCCGCCCGGCCCAGCGTGCTGGTCGCCCCGCCGTGCACGCGGGCGAGCGCCCCCTGCCGCTCCAGCAGCACGAAGTCGCGCCGGATCGTCTCCGCCGACACCCCGAACTCCCTGGCGAGGTCGTCGGTGCTGACGATGCGGGAGGACCGTAGCGCCTCCTCGATCCGCGAATGCCGCTCAGCAGGCAGCACGACTGCCCGCTTCTGTGGACTCCTGTGGCTTCATGAGGGTTAGTATGCGTCGCTGTGGATTATCCAGTCAATAGGTGAACCCGCGCTGAACTGCGGCAACGCTCTGGGGGAGAGCGTCGTCGTCGCGAGCGGCGGGGGCGGGAAAGTGGGCCGGCTCCCACAGCCGAGGGCGTGGAAGTGGCCCTCCTTCCAAACTAAGGCGAGCAGCGACGTGCCTGCGCTCCTGCGGGCGGTCGCCGCGTCCGTCCGGCAGGCGAGCGTCGCGCGGGGCGCACGGACCGGCTCCGCTCGGCGGGTTGCCGCCACGCACCGGGGTAGGTGCCCGGGAATGACTATGCGGGCTCCGTCGCCTCCGCGAGTCGCCTGGCCGGTGATGTGCCTGCGCTGGTCCGCGCAGGCGTTCCTGCACTGGCGCTATCCCGCCGCCGCCGTCCGTCCGCTCGTGCCCGCCTCGCTCACGGTCGAGACCTTCGACGGGACGGCCTGGGTCAGCCTGGTCCCCTTCCTCATGGAGGGCGTCAGGCTGCCGGGCACACCGGCCCTGCCGTGGCTGTCGCGGTTCCCCGAGGTCAACGTGCGCACGTACGTCCGCGACGAGCGAGGGCGCGGCGGGATCTGGCTGCTGTCGCTGGACGCCGCCCGCCTTCCCGCCGTCCTCGCAGGGCGGGCCGGCTACTGGCTGCCCTTCCACTGGTCACGGATGTCCCTGCGGGTTGACGGCGCCCGGTGCCGTTACCGCTGCCGGCGCCGCTGGCCGGGGCCGGGCGCCCGGTGCGACGCCGAGGTGGAGGTGGGCCCGCGCCTGGAGGAGTCCGAGCGGGACGGGCTGCCGGACTTCCTCACCGCCCGCTACCGGCTGTTCACCGTGGTCGCGGGCGGACTGGCCACGGCCGAGGTCGAGCATCCGCCCCTGCCGCTGCGCCACGCCCGGCTGGTCGCGCTGGAGCAGGACCTGCTCCAGGCGGCGGGCCTGCCGGCCCCCGACCACGCTCCCCTGCTCCACGCCTGCCCCGACGTGCCGGTACGGGTGGGGATGTGGAGCCGGTGACGCCACGAGCCATCCGCCTATATACAAATTTTTGCCGCTACTGGTATATAGGGATACAGGCGGTCGCTGTCGTGGTCCGATGAGATCTGGTCCACCGTCCCGTTCTGGGCCCGGCCCGTTCTGGGCTGTTCTGGGCCTCTTCTGGGTCCATGCCAGGCAGGAGGTCTCCGTGCTCCCGCCCCGGATCGTGCGGCGCGTCGTCCTGGCCCCGCTGCTCATCGTGCTGACGCCGGTCCTGCTTCTCACGCTGCCCGCCTGGCTGGTCCTGGGCACGGCAGCCTCGCTCGGCACCCCGCCCCCACGACGCAGGGGGACGCGGTTCGTGTGGTTCGGCGCGGCCTGCCTGACGCTGGAGTGCGCCCTGCTGATCGCCTGCCTCGGCCTCTGGGTGGCCAGCGGCTTCGGCGGGCGGCTCAACCGCGACCAGTACCAGGACCGGCACTACGCCCTGATCACCTGGTTCCTGGGCAAGGTGTACGGCGCGGCCGAGAGCGTCTTCCACCTGGCCGTCGACATCCACGAACCGCTGCTCACGCCTGCCGACCGGGCGGCCCTGCGGGCCAGGCCGGTGATCGTCCTGTCACGGCACGCGGGGCCGGGCGACTCATTCCTGCTCGTCCACCATCTGCTCGCCCGGTACGGCAGGCGGCCGCGGATCGTGATGAAGACCAAGCTCCAGTTCGACCCCTCGGTGGACGTGGTGGTCAACCGGCTGCCGAACGCCCTCGTGCCGGCGAAGGGCGGCCGGCGCCGGGTGATCGGGGAGATCCGGCGGCTGGCGTCGACCATGGACAGCGGCGACGCGCTCGTCCTCTTCCTCGAGGGCGGCAACTTCACGCCGCGTCGCCGCCGCCTGGCGATCAGGCAGCTGGAGGAGAAAGGGCTGGCGGAGGAGGCGGCCAGGGCCCGCCGCCTGGAGCACGTGCTGCCGCCCCGCCCCGGTGGCGCCATCGCCGCGATCGACGCCTGTCCCGCGGCGGACGTGGTGTTCGTGGCGCACACCGGGCTCGACGACCTGGTCACCCTCGGGGACATGTGGCACAGGCTGCCGGCCGCGGCCCGGATCACCGCGCGGTGGTGGCGGGTGCCGGCGCCCGAGGTGCCACGGGAGCGCGAGGCCCGTATTCGCTGGTTGTTCGCCCAGCGGGAACGGATCGACACCTGGATCGCCGCCAACCACACCACACCCAGATCCACCCAAACGGCCATATTTCACGACAAAGACCCTAAGTAGTGCTAAATGGCATCTATCAAACTAGAGTGTTTATGCGGACTACGGGCCGCAGGGGGAGGCTCAGTCATGGGAATGGACGACAAAGCCAAGGGCAAGGCCCACGAGGCCAAGGGCACGATCAAGGAACGCCTCGGCGAAGCCACTGGCAACGCGTCGCTCCGGGCCAAGGGGAAGGCTGAAAAGGTCAAGGCCAATCTCAAGCAGGCCGGGGAGAAGGTGAAGGACGCATTCAAGAGATAGGACAAGTCACTGAGTGACAGACTGCAGCGGAAGCCCACCCGGGAGGCAGGCTTCCGCTGTCACGTGCCACCTGTTCTTCGCGAAGCTCCCCTCTCGCCTGCCCCGGCCTTCGCGACGCTTCCGCTGTCGCGTACTACCGGTCTTCGGGAAGGAGCGTCCCGAGCGGCCCCAGGTCGAGATTGAGGTCGGCCGGCGACAGGTCGAACCGCTCGCACAGTTCGGTCATGGCCTCCTCGAGCCGCATCAGCGTCACACCCAGCACCTCGACCTGCTCGTCCGACAGGTCCCCTTGCTCCATCCGCCGCACGCACTGGCGCTCCACCAGCTGACGCACCAGCTCGACCAGGGTGAGGACGAGGCGCGACAGGTCGCGTTCCACCGCCTCCCGGTCGGCCTCGATGCGCAGGCGGCCGGAGCGCGCCTCCCGCACCTGCTGCGCGTTCCGCACGCCCGGCTCATCGCCCGATCTGGTCGTACCCGCCTCCCTCAGCTGCCGTGCCGGACTCGCGAACCGACATGATCAGTGCGCGGACCGAGATGCGGACCAGGTCGATGTCCGCGATGGACAGGACCAGGTCCCCGCTCACCACCACGCCGCCGGCCAGGAGCCGATCGAGCAGGTCGACCAGCGCCACCCGCTCGGCCGGCAGCCGACCCTCGGCGGCCAGGACGGCGCCGCGCGGCTCGTCGTGGGTCACCGCGCGCCTCCCTCCTCCAGGACGGTGAACGAGTAGGGCGCCCAGGGGCCGGTGAGCTCCAGCTCGATCCCCTGGCCGCGCAGCTCGTCCAGGGCCCGCGCGAACTCCTCCGCGCGCTCCTCGTCGACGAGGTAGGCGCCGTTGAGGACCATCCAGTCGTCCCGTCCTGAAAGCTCCGGATCCTGCGCCCGGTGGCGGCGGCTCGCGACCGCGACGGACCTGAGGACGTCGTGGATGCGCTCCGCCCGTGCCCCCGCCTGCCGCCACGTCTCCTCGCGGGTGCGCAGGCTCGCCTGGCGCCGTCTGAGGTAGTCCGTTCCCGGGCTGGAGGACTCCTGGCGGCTCGCCTCGCGCTCCTGCGGGGCGGCAGGCTGGGCGGCAGTTTGGGCCTTCTCGACGTACGCCTTCACTCCCCATTCCTGCCGGCCGGCGACGCGCGAGAGCATCTCCACGAAGTCGTCGTGCCGCTCGTCCAGCAGCCGGCGGACCTGCTCCTCGCCGCTGTAGACCGTGACGAGCCGCACCGGGGCCACCGGAGCCGCCGCCGCGACCGCTTCCACCACGCGGTGGTGGGCGTGCGCGGTCTCGCCCAGCCAGTCGAGATCCTCCATGGATCGCCGCAGCGGTTCCTCGCCGAACTGGTCGAGCGGGACGGTGCTCACGTACGCGACGAGCCCCGAACGGGCGATGGTCCGCACGGCCTGGCCGGCCACCCCCCTGAGGCCTTCCGGGCAGAGGACGTCCACGTCCCGGGCCACCGCGTAGAGGTACGTGCCCGCGTCAGCCACCACGCTCATCCCTTCTGTAACCGTCGCGCTCATCCCGCCTGACCTGCCGATCCTCGACCGCCTCGACCTGGGCTTCGACGGGCTCGATGGAGCGGCGCCTCGGGCGGCCCTCCTCCAGTGCCGCGATCCGATCGCGCAGCCGGCGGTTCTCCTCGACGAGGGTCTGGTCCTTGCCGGTGAGCCAGGGGTCGTGCTCCCACCAGTCGATGCCCATCTCCCTGGCGGTGTCGACCGAAGCGATGATCAACCGCAGCTTGATCGTGAGGAGCTCGATGTCCAGGAGGTTCACCCGGATGTCGCCGGCGATCACCACGCCCCTGTCGAGGACCCGCTCCAGGATGTCGCCGAGGTTGGCCGGCTCGCGTCCCGCGGGCATCGTGGAAGTGTAGGGTCGGCGCTCCACCGCCCCCGGCCGGTACTGCTCGGTCATCGCGGCCCCTCTTGGCTGTCGCCGCTGCCGCGCCGGTAACGCCGCAGCCTTCGGTAGGCGAGCAGGTTGCCCTCCATGTCCAGCTCGGCCTCGTAGAGCGCGAGGATGTCGCCGGACGAGGGGACGCGGCGGTCCTCGACGACCTCGACGTCGACCAGCCACCCCTCGTCCTCCGGCATCACCCGCGTCACGCCCTCTATCTCCCTGCTGGTCAGATCGGCGATGTGACGCAGCCCGAGGCCGCCCGCTGTCGCGGCTGACAGGCTGCGAGGGCGACGTCTCGGCTCCCTCGTCTCCGTGGAGTCGTCGGCGGGCTCCCTCGAACGCGCCGAAACCGGTACCCGGGTCTCCCCCTCGTCGCGTGCCCTTCGCCTGGCAGGCACGAAATCACCTCCTCCTTTCCTGCCGTGCGGGCTCGGCCCGGCCGGGCCCGCCGACCATGCCCTGCAGGACCTCCTGCATCTCCAGAGCCTCTTCCTCCTCCGAGATCTGGCCGGCGGCCCTGGCCCTCTCGATCTCCTCCAACCGGCGCCGGACCACGACCGGATCCCGCATCTCGCGCTCGACCTGCTCCTGGATCACCTCTCCGAGCCGGATCACGCCGCGGAGCGGCGCCACCGGCCAGCCGAAGAGGATGCTGATCAGGCCCATCAGCCGCCCTCCTGCCCGGCGGTCAGCACGAAGTCGTACGCTGCCAGCGGGCCGAGCAGGCGCAGCCCGATCCGCCCCTCCCACTGCTGGGAGTACTCGTCCACGGCCTCCCGCACGTCGTCCTGCCGGTCTCTTTCGACGAGCAGCGCCAGGTGCACGGCGTCCTCCTCGTGGGACGGGTCGCGCACCACGGTCAGGACGCTGAGCGGGGCGAGCCGGTCGAGGATGTTCTCCGTGTCGGCCTCCCGCTTGGCGCTGACCGCCTGGCTCACCAGCTCCCCGAGCTGGATCCGGGCGTTCCTGGTCGCGTCCTCGGGCTTGCCCTTGATCTCATCGCGCAGCTGGGCGGCCTCAGGGCTCTCGCTCAGCACCTCCCTGAGCAACGTGCGCTCGTCGTAGCGTCCCTTGACCACGAACTCGGCCCGGCCCTCCAGCTCGTCGAGGGCGGCGAGGAACTCGTCGTGATGGGGCGCGAGCAGCTCGTCCGCCACCGCTTCCAGGCTCGTCATCACCGCGCCGAAGCGGAGGGGAAGCAGGGGCACCTCGGCCGCGGTGGCGTCCAGCAGCTGCTGGTGCGCCATGAGGTCGTCGGGTGTGCCGAGCGGCCGGTCGATGGCGATCTCGCTCACCAGCGCCCCGATCTCGCCGTGCGGTACCAGCCGCACGGGCGCCGGAGGGGATCCGACCCCGCGCGCGTCGTCGGAGACCTGCACGTCCGCCGGGACGATTCCGTAGACGTAGGCGCTGGGGCCCTGCTCCTGGGCTGTGCTCTCGTCCGGAGCGGCGGCTGGGGCGGTTTCGACGGATTCGGCCATGATCAGCTCTCCTCTTTCCGGCGGTGGGCGGAGTCCCGCTCCGAGCCGAGCTCACCGACGATGTCGTGCAACTTCTCACCGGCGGCTTCCAGCACCCCCTGCGCCATCTCCTTGCTCTTGTCGCCGATCTGACCCCCCTTCACCTCCTGCATGATCTCTGGCAGCCCCTGGCCCTGTTCTGCGAGGTCCAGCCGGTTCACGGCTTCGGCGAAGCGCAGGTACGTGTCGACACTGGCGATCACGATGCGCGCGTCGATGGTCAGGAGTTCGATGCCGACCAGCGAAACCCGGACGTAGGCGTCGAGCACCAGGCCCTTGTCGAGGATGGTGTCGATCACGTCCGCCAGACCCGTCGGAGTCGGACGCTCTGCCATTCCGCCCGCCGCGGGTTGCACAGTCATTTCCCAGCTCCTCGATCTCGCCCCGCCTGGCGGCGGCGTCACCCTCGGCGAGCCCCCGCCCTGCGGCGAACCGGCCGCGACGGTGCTTCCTCTTCTTCCGCGGGACGCAGCCGCACCGGGCGTCGGACGCCTCGACCTCTGGCAGGCTCGGCGCGGCGACGGGGTCGCTCTTCTTCCTCTGCCTCGTGTTCGGCCGCGGGTTCCTCTTCCTCCTCGTATTCGAGTTCCTCCGGCTCTTCTTCCTTCTCTGGCTCCTCCTCGGCCCGCTCTTCCTCGGCCCGCTCTTCCTCGGCCCGCTCTTCCTCGGCCCGCTCTTCCTCGGCCCGCTCTTCCTCGGCCCGCTCTTCCTCGAGTGCCTCCTCGTGGTCCTTGACCACCTCGCCCTCGTGGATCTCGCCGCGCCAGCCGCCCTCCGCCATCTCCTCGGGATGCAGCAGGACCTGCGTCATGACGTGCCGTCGGAAGTGCTTGAGCTCCAGACGCGCCCGCCTGCCCTGCGCCCGCCAGAGGGCGCCGGTGTGCTCGAACAGCCCCTGCGGGTGGTATTCGAGGACGACCAGCACGCGGGTGAGATCAGGGGTGAGCTCGTGGAAGGTCACCGCACCATCGACGTGGCCCTTGGCCGCCTTCGACCGCCAGATGATCAGCCGGTCGGGCACCTGCTCGAGGATGTGCGCCTCCCAGGACCGGTGAGACAGGAAGATCTGCGCCTTCCAGTTGAGCTTCTCGTCGGATTCCTGCTCAACGTTCTCCACCTTTTTCATGAAGCCCGGAAAATCCTGGAACTGAGTCCACTGGTTGTAGACGACCCGGATCGGAGCGCCCACGTCGATCGATTCAACGATGTTCGTGACCTTGAGCTTTCCGCCCTTCTTGCCCTTCTTGCCCAGCCCCTGGAACGCCCCCTTGACGGCTTCCCCCGCCCCGGCCAGCAGGCCCTTTCCAAGGATCTTCCCGACGCTCAGCTTGTCCGACCCGGTGATGGCGCTGATCAGCCCGGTGCCGCCGCCTTCGGCGAACTCCGTGAGCCGGCCGGTCAGGCCCTCGATCCGGCCCGTCATGGACGACAGCGCCCGCTCCACCAGAGCCTGAGCGAGCTTCTGCAGCCCCTGTACCAACAGCTCCGTCGGCAGTTCCTGCGCGGCCTTCTGGACCGGCTTCGCCTTGGTCGCCTGAGTCATGGACCTCACCTCCGCCCACGGCTCACCGGCGGGGCGGAACGTGTCCGCGGCCGCTGAGCGCGAGTCCCCTCCTCTGGAGATTCGTAGTCCTCCTCAACGTACTCTTCCTCCTCTTCCGGCTCCTCCTCCGCGGCGCGCGGGCGGCCCGCGTGCCGCAGCGAGTCGGCCCGGCCGTGGAGCTTCTCGGTCAGGGAGTCGATCTGCCTGCTCGTCGCGGCGACGGCGGCCGCCTTGCCGACCTCCACCAGCTCTCCGCGCAGCCGACTGGTGAGTTGCTCGATCTCCGGGGACGAACCGATCATCTTGATCCCCTGTTTCAGCAGGCCGCCCTCGCTTCGCCGCATCCCACCGACCGCTCCGGCTGCCGCCAGTGCGGCCGCCCAACGCAGTTTGTGGCGTCGGCCAAGGACGTAGCCTGCGATGAGAGCCAGTGCCACCCGGCACCTGTCCTTCATGACCCGGCCTCCTTACTCTGCTGCACCGCCGCGACCTCCCTTCCCGCGAAGTGGATACAGAAACACATAACCGCCGAAAACGGACGGACCTTTCACCCAACTCCCGGGGAACCCCGCAGGCGTACCCGCCTCGAAGCAATGATTGCTCTACACAAGACCAGCCTTACGCGGACAAACCGCCGAGTAAATCGCTTCGAGCATGCCCGGTCAGGTATGTCACCCAGCAGCCCTGGCCGCATCGCCAGCGCGTCCCCATTGCGGACCAGCAGCGACACCATGCCGCCCGGGGCGACGACCGGCGCGATGGCGTCGAGCAGCGGCCCCGGGTCGGAGAAGTACATGAGAACGCCGTGACAGCACTGCCTGCACGCCCGCGGTCCTCGGCCGGGTTCAGGGTGGCAGGCAACCGATTTCGGGGCCGCGGCTCCTGGTCAGCGCGTGCTGCGCAGACTGCGGTTCCGTGCGGCGATCCGCTGCCGAGCAGCCTCGTACAGGATCGCCGTTGCGGCGTTGGCCGCATTCAGGGAACTCGCCGCGCCGGTCATCGGGATGCTCACCGTGTAATCGCACAACTCGCGCCACGTGTTGCTGAGTCCGCTGGTCTCGTTGCCGACCAGGAGCAGGAGCGGCTGGGTGAAGTTGAAGTCGAAGACGTCGCAGTCGCCGTGCTCGTCCGTCCCAACCAGCACGACCGGCCGCCCCGAGGCACGCTGGACGGCCACCCAGTCGGTCACCTCGCGGGGCGACGGTACCCGGACGGCGGGCAGGGCGAACAGTGACCCGGTGCTGGCGCGAACCGACTTGGAGTCGTAGACGTCGGCGGCGTGCCCAGCCACGATCAGGCCGTGCGCGCCGAAGGCGTCGGCCGAGCGGATGATGCTCCCGATGTTTCCTGGGCTGGTCGGCCGGTCGAACAGCACCCCGAGGAAGTCGTCCCCGACCGCTATCCGGCCGAGGTCGTCGGCGGGCATGCCCACCACGGCGATCACCTCGGGGGCGGACTCGTTCTTCTCACCGAGCTCCGCCAGCAGATCCGGAGCCATGGCGATCTGCTCCGTCCGTACCGCCCGCAGCAGTTCCTGAGCCCACCGCGACAGACTCCGGCCCCCATCGAAGATCAGTGTACGCACCGGCCAGCCGTACTCCACCGCCAGTGAGATGGGTCGCACGCCCTGCACCAGGAACTCCCCCGCCCGCTGGCGCTTGCCGCGGTTGGTGAGCAGCGCCTGCCACTGCTGGAACCGGGCGTTGCGAGAGGTGATCCGCTGGGCCGCTGGCACCTGTCCCCCAAGTGTGAAGAGTCCGATGGCTTCCTTTGACGCGCTCTGGTCCGTCAGACTCCGTACCGGCGCGCGACGCAGATTACCTGGCGGAGGCCTCGAAGCAAGGATTGCTCTACACAAAACCAGCCTTACGCGGACAAACCGCCGGGTAGGTCGCTTCGCGAAGCCCGCAAAGAAGGGAAGATCATCATGGAGGGTTTCCCCATCTGGTCTGTCACCGGGCTGCTCTTCGGCACCGTGGTCGGCCTGGCAGGAGCGTTCGGCGGCCTCGTCGCCTTGCTGATCGTGCTCGTCCTCGGCGTGCTGGGCTTCCTGATCGGGCGCGTCCTCGAAGGCGGGCTCGACATGTCGTCGATGCGTCCGCGACGCCAGTGACGTCCACCCTGCTCTGACCCGGGGGCTCTGACGCGGGGCGGCCTACTCCCGTACGGCGATCACATGAAGGAGGGCGGCCACCCGGCGGTAGGGGTCGGTCCTTCCGGCCCGCTCCTCGCTCGCGAGCAGAGCCCCGAGCTCTTCGTGGCCGGGCACGGGCGCGTCGGAGGCCGCGGCGTCGGTGAACACTCTGACGCCGTACCACTCGCGTACGGACAGCCCTCGCCCGGCGAGCGCGGCGGTCAGGTCGTCGAGACGGTCGGCGCGGGCGGCCACCCCGATCCGGTTGAGGTATGAAGCGCCGTCGAACGCCTGCCCGGCGCTCTCCCAGTCACCCAGCAGCCCTGGCCGCATCGCCAGCGCGTCGCCGTTGCGGACCAGCAGCGACACCGTGCCGCCCGGGGCGACGACCTGCGCGACGGCGTCGAGCAGCGGCCCCGGGTCGGAGAAGTACATGAGAACGCCGTGACAGAGCACGGCGTCGAAGCTCGACGGCCCGAACACGTCGGTCAGCCGCTCGGCGTCGCCGCGGACGGCCCGCACCCGCTCCCGGACCTCGGGAGCCTCCGCCTCCAGAGCGCTCTGGAGATCCCCGAGCAGCCGCGCGGAGGAGTCCAGCCCGGTCACGCGGTGGCCGCGGCGCGCCAGGCGCACGGCCTGCGTGCCCTGGCCGCATCCCACGTCGAGGACGGACCGGGACGGCTCGTCCGGAAGGTGCGCCTCGAGCTGCCGAGCCACCACCTCCTGGCGGACGACCTGGCGAAGTGTCCCCAGCCGGGCCCGCCACTGCTCCTCACCCGAGGCGAATCCGCTGCTCACGCCGCCCCCTCCTCGATCATCAAGCCCTGGGGAGCTTAGGCACACGACGATCCGCGCCGCAACCGCTCGGACGCCTCCCCGTGTGGCGCCTTACCCGTCAAGGGCTGATCGCCGGGTTGGCGTGCGGCCGGCCGGTGCCGTCGAAGGTGCCCTCGCGGCGGATGGTGTGCCAGCGCAGCCGCACCCCCAGCACCGCTGTCGCCACCGACTGGATGACGACCAGGTACATGAGCTGGCGGTAGACGAACTGCTGCAACGGCAGCACCCACAGCGCCGAGACGCGCTCGCCGTCCAGGCGGAGCGCGTACCAGCCGGTCGCCGCCTGCGCCACGACGAACCCGGCCCACACCGCCACGACCGGCAGCGGATCGCCCAGCGCCGTACGATAGATCGCCATGAGGTCGACGACCGGCGCCAGCAGTGGCAGCACCACCTGGAACAGCGCCAGGTAACCGAGGCAGCGGCGGCCGAACGGGCCGGGCTCGAGCACCGCGCGCCGGTGCTTCCACATCGCCTGCAGGGTGCCGTAGCACCAGCGGTAGCGCTGCTTCCACAGCTGACCGAGCGAGGCCGGCGCCTCGGTCCAGGCCAGTGCCTTCTCCTCGTAGACCACCCGCCAACCGGCCCGGCACAGCGCCATCGTCAGGTCGGTGTCCTCGGCCAGCGTGTCGACGCTGACCCCGCCCAGCGCCAGCAGGGCCGAACGCCGGAACGCGCCGATCGCGCCCGGCACGGTCGCCATGCAGTCAAGCAGCTCGAAGGCGCGCCGGTCGAGGTTGAACCCGATGACGTACTCCATGTGCTGCCAGCGCCCGATCATGCCGCGCCGGTTGCCGACCTTGGTGTTGCCGCTGACCGCGCCCACCGCGGGGTCGGCCAGCTGGCGGACCAGATGGCCGATCGTGGCGGGCTCGAAGACGGTGTCGCCGTCCACCATGATGAGCAGCTCGTGCCTGGCCTGCGCGATGCCGGTGTTGAGCGCGGCCGGCTTGCCGCCGTTCTGACGGCGGATCACCCGGACGTTGCCGAGCCCCAGCTCCGCGGCCAGCTCGGCGGTCGCGTCCGTCGAGCCGTCGTCGACGACGAGGACCTCCAGCTCCCCCGCGTAGGTGGTGTCGACGAGCGAGCGGATCGTCGCCTGGATCCCCGCCGCCTCGTTGTACGCGGGCACGATCACCGTCACCGGCGGGGGCTCGGGCCAGGCGGGCGCGCGGCCCTTTCGCCGCTTGCCGCCCCTGTTGCGGCGGGCGTGCACCCACGCGAGGACGGCGAAGAAGCCCAATCGCGCCAGGGTGAGCGCCCCCGCCACGAACAGCACCCACGACAGCGCGCCGGCGAACAGCCCCGAGGCGCGCTGGGCCGCGTTCAGGACGGCGCCCGCGAACCGGTCCGCTCCCCCGGCCTGCCGGTGCGCCGACGGCATGCCGAGCGCCCTGGTCACC
Source organism: Nonomuraea sp. NPDC005983 (assembly GCF_040614375.1). NCBI lineage: Bacteria > Bacillati > Actinomycetota > Actinomycetes > Streptosporangiales > Streptosporangiaceae > Nonomuraea > Nonomuraea sp. NPDC005983. The sequence goes on along the minus strand of NZ_JBEXUP010000031.1, from coordinate 35,568 downwards.
GTGACCGCGCGGTAGCCGTCGCCGGACAGTTCCGTCAGGACGCGATCGAGGGCCTCGACCGTCTGCCGCCTGTCACCGCCCGAGTCGTGCATCATGACGACGGCGCCCCGCCCGCCGGGCGGAAGCGACGACGCCACGATCTTCTCCGTGCCGGGGCGGCCCCAGTCCTTGGTGTCGAGGTCGGTCAGCGCGACCAGGTACCCCTCACGCGCCAGCGACCTCATGCCCTCCCACTGCGGGCCGGTGATCGCGGCGGGCGTCGCGGAGTACGGCGGGCGGGCCAGCGTCGTGTGCACCCCCGTCGCCCCGGCCAGTGCCTTCTGCGTCAGCGACAGCTCCAGCCTGAGCCGCCAGCCGGGAACCGTGGCCAGGTCCGCGTGCGTGTAGGTGTGGTTGCCCAGCTCGTGGCCCTCGGCGACGATCCGCCGCGCCAGGTCGGGGTACTGGGCCACTTTGGAGCCGACGGTGAAGAACGTCGCCGTCGCGCCGTGCTTTCTCAGCACCTCGAGCACCTGCGGAGTCCAGGCGGGATCGGGGCCGTCGTCGAAGGTCAGGGCGATCGTCCTGGCCGGCAGGCGGGCGCTGGAGGGCTCGCCGCCCGTCAGGTTGAGGATGGGGCCGCCCTGCCGGACCTTCTCCAGTTGGGGAGACGGGTGGTCGGCGACGGGCGGGGCGGCGCGGGTCTCTCCGACGACGTTGGTCACGAATCCGTTGAGCAGCAGCGCGGCGGCGGCCAGCAGCATGCCGAAGGCCAGCAGGAACCAGTGGCCCCGGGGGTCGGCGGGCATGACACGCGACGGCTCCGTCAGCATCGGGATCAGCTCGTCCGGCGGCGTCGGGATCGGCGGCGTCGGGATCGGCCGGCCCGGTGGTGTCGAGCCTTGGCTCGGCCGGCCTGGCAGCGTCGGGGCCGGCCGGCCCGGCGCCTGCATCGTGGAGGGGTCCTGCCAGGCCGGAACCGGCGGAGGCGGCCAGACCTGCACGTCCTTGCCGCTCACTTTTTTGGACCTTTTGTCCGGTTCGGGTCGAGCCCTGGCGGGGTCCTGTGCGCTCCAGGCGGCTGGTCACCGTTCTCGGTCGGCTCCGGCGTGGGCTCGGCGGTGGGCTCCTCGCTCGGCTCCGGCGTGCTCGGCCGCACGGTGGGTGAGGGCCGCCGCGACGGGGTAGTCCGCCGGGGCGCCGGCTCGTGGGGCGGCACGGCGGACGTGGTGGGCTCGGCCGAGGTGGGCTCGGCAGACTTGGCCGGCTCGCTGGGGGTGGGGCGCGCCGTCGTCCGGGTGGGCGTGGGGGTCGGACGCCCGGACGGGCTCGTCCGAGCGGTCGCCGAGCGATCCGGCGAGGCCGTGGCGCCCACCGCTCCTGGGCGATCGCCCGGCCATCCGTTCACCGAGAGCTTCGTGCCGGAGAACGCGCCGCCGATCAGGACGGCGAGCACCGTGAGGGTCAGCACGCTCGACATGATCGAGCCGACCATGATCAGCCGCCTCCGGCGCCCGCTCTGGTCGACGAAGACGGCTGGCGTATGGGGTTGCTCAGGGGACACGCGCAGTGATGCTAGTGGCGTTTGATACTTTCTGTGAAAATTGACCGCATTTGATGCCAAATCCAACTATTGGTTGTCAATTGCTCAACTGTGCCCCGACGCGGCCCCACGAGGCGGAGCGGATACACCCGTTGGTCACCTGGGCGGCTCGGCGCGTCCGGCACCCAAGGGGACGCCCCGACACGAGCGGCGCCACCCGTGGAGCGTCCCGGCTCATGGAGCAGCCGGCTCACTCCTGGAGGAGCTCGGCGAGTACGGCCGCCTCGCTGATCTCCGCCTGCCTGGTCGCGGTCAGGAGCGTCAGCATCCCGTGCTCCGCGAGCTCGCGCAGGTGCGCCACCGCGGCCGCGCGTTCGGGTTGCCGCAGCTCGTCGCGGTAGCGGCGGCCGAACTCGGCGAAGCGGCCGGGGTCGTGGCGGTACCACTGACGCAGCTCGGTCGACGGGGAGACCTCCCGACACCACTCGTCGAGGGCGGCGTCGGCCTTGCTCAGCCCCCGTGGCCAGATCCGGTCGACCAGCACCCTCGTGCCGTCGTCCGTCGTCGGCTCCTCGTAGACCCGGCGTACCCGGACTCGGATCTTCCTGGTCATCGCCCTCCCCTCACGTCCGTGCTCACCCCAGGGCCTTCCCCTTCAACGCGGGCCGCACCACAGCCGGGGTCAGCAGCCGCAGGTGCGGCGCGGGATCAGGGTCACCGGCAGGGTCACCGGCTCGTGCAGCCGGCCCGCGGCCGCGCGTACGGCCTGCTCGGCGAGGCCCGCGACGTCCTGGGCGACCGTGGTGAGCGGCGGATGGGAGTGCGCGGCCTCGGGGATGCCGTCCATGCCGACCACCGCCAGCCGGTCGGGGACCGGAACTCCCCTGCTGCTCGCCGCGGCGAGCGCGCCGAGTGCCAGCTCGTCGGTGGTCGCGAAGATCGCGGTCGGCGGTTCGGCCTGGTCGAGGAGCCGCAGGGTGGCCTCCGCGGCCGCGTCCCGGCTGTAGTCGCAGCGCACCAGCGGGCCGCAGGCCGCGGGCCCGGCCTCCTCCAGGGCCTCCTGCCAGCCGCGTTCCCGTTCCCGTACGGGGGCGAGGCGGTCCGGCCCGGTCAGGCAGGCGACGGCGCGGTGCCCGTGCCCGAGCAGGTGCAGGGCGGCCAGGCGGCCTCCGTGCCGGTTGTCGCTGACGACGGAGATCCCGCGCACGCCGGGGAGGCTCCGGTGCAGCATCACCACGCGGCCGGCATGGCCGGCGAGCAGTTCGCGGACGGGCGGGGTGCCGACGGCGTCGATGAGCACGACCGCCGCCACGTCCAGCTCCAGGAAGGCGCGCAGGTAGGCCAGTTCGGTGGTCTCGTCGAACGCCGCGTTGCCGACGAGGGTGAGCAGACCCGCCGCGAACGCGGCCCGTTCGACGTCCTTGGTGAGCGTGGCGAAGAACGGGTTGGCGCAGTCGGGGACGACGAGCCCGAGCAGGTTGGTGCGCTGCGAGCGCAGCGCCTTGGCGAGCGCGCTCGGCCGGTATCCCAGCTCGGCGACGGCGTCGAGGACCCGGCGGCGGGTGGCCTCGGCTACCGGCCTGGGGCCTTCGTTGAGCACGTAGCTCACCACCGCGGTGGACACGCCGGCCAGGCGTGCCACGTCGTCACGAGTCGGCCTGCTCAGCGCCCGCACCTCCCTCGTCCGGACGGATTCTACTCGTGTAGCATCCCAATCTACTCGAGTAGATTTCTGGGAGGCCCCTTGCGCCTGGTCAGCTCGATGTCAACGCCGCCGTGGCCGACTGGTGCCGCACGGCGACCGGCCTCGACGGCTTCTGCGGCATGAGCGCGCGGATCGAGCTGCACTGCCACCTCGACGGCAGCGTCCGCGTCCCCACCATCGCCCAGCTCGCCGAGGAGCAGGGCGTGAGCCTGCCCGGCCCGGTACGCGACCTGGCCGTGGCGCCCGCCCGGCCGCTCAGCCTCCCGGCCTACATCAGCCGCATCGACGTCGCCCTCTCGGTCATGCAGACAGGCGGGGCGCTGCGCCGCACCGCCCATGAACTCGTCGAGGACTGGGCCCGCGACGGCGTCGTCTACGGCGAGGCCCGCTTCGCGCCGCAACTGCACCAGCGGCGGGGGCTCACTCTCCCCCAGATCCTGGACGCGGTGAGCGAGGGGCTCGCCGAGGGCGCCGCCGCGACGGGCGTGCGGACCGGGCTGATCCTCTGCTGCCTGCGCCCCGACCCCGTCACGACCAGCATCCGGGTCGCCGAACTGGCCGCCGAGAACGCCCATCGCGTGTCAGGGCTCGACCTGGCCGGCGACGAGGCGATCCCGGCGGCGCCGCACGCGGCGGCGTTCCGGCTCGCCCACGAGGCCGGGCTCCCCGTCACCGTCCACGCGGGCGAGACGCAGGGCCCCGACAGCGTCCGCCAGGCCCTCGACGAGCTGGGCGCGCGGCGGATCGGGCACGGGGTCCGCGCCGTCCACGACGACGCCCTGGTCGACAGGCTCGCCCGTGAGGCCGTCACGCTGGAGACCTGCCCGACGTCCAACCTGCAGACCGGCGCCGTGCCGTCGCTGGCCGCGCATCCGGCGCGGCGGCTCATGGCCCGCGGGGTCCCGGTCACCGTCAGCACCGACGCCCGCACGGTCTCCGGCACCACCCTCGGCGACGAGCTCGCGGTGCTGCGCCGCGAGCTCGGCTGGACCGGCGCGGACGACCGGTCCGCGCAGCTCAGCGCGGCCGCCGCGGCGTTCCTTCCGGCTGACCGGCGAGAGCGCCTGCTCCGCCGTCTCGGGTCTCAGTCCTTCTCGTAGGTGTGCGTACGGCCGTACGGGTGAAGCCCGGGCCGCGGTACAGCGGATACGCGCCCAGCGACTTCGGATGCTCCGGCACGGGGTAGCCGGGCACCGGCGTCCTGCGGTTTCTCACGCCCGGCCGAGGTGCTCGGGGGCCGATGAACGGCTGTCCATGTTTCGGACATGCGGGCACCAGCAGCCCACCAGGGGTCGACTCCACCCCCCGACCTGGGCATATTGTCCAACTATGCGGTGTTTTGAGGTTTTGATCCCGCCGCAGGAGTGAGACTGAGTGAGCATGCGGAGCCAGGCCGGTTTCGCCACCGGATCCAAACGGAACGCGCCCGGTTTGGACGCGTTGCTGGTTCAGGCCGTCCGGGACGCCGGAGCGCACATCGGCACGATCTACCTCCTGTCACCCGGCGAGCAGGTCCTGGTGATGGACGCGGCGATCGGGCTTCCGACCCAGATCGCCAGGCCGTGGGCCAGGGTCGGGCTGCACGGCCAGGTTCCGGCGGCCGAAGCCGTCCGCGAGCGGTCCCTGGTGTGGCTCTCCGACCACCAGGAGCTGGCCCGCTGCTTCCCTGGAGCCGCGCTGGCCCTGCCGTACCGGTGCGCGATGGCCGCCGCCCCCATTCACACCGGCGCCGACGACTGGGGCGCTCTGCTGCTGCTGTGGCCGGAACTGCATCCGCAGCAGCTCACCCGGCACGAGCTGAAGGTGATCGAGTCCACCTGCCGCAAGATGGGGGCCCTGATGCGGGAGGCGGCCGACCGCGGGTGTCCGGTCCTTCCCGGCCCCCGCCCGCGCCTGCTGAGCCCGGCGCGCGCCCGGGCGGCCGGCCCCAAGCAGGCCTTCGCCGCGATGGACTGCCTCAACCGCCTGCCCGAGAGCTGCGCCGCGCTGGACCTGGACGGCCGCGTCACCTTCATCAGCTCCGCCGCGGCCGACCTGCTCGGCTGCGCCGCCGCCGACGTGCTGGGCAGGGCGCCCTGGGAGGTGCTCTCGTGGCTGCGCGACCCAGCCTTCGAGGACCGTCACCGCGCGGCGGTGGTCAGCCAGCAGGTCACCTCCTGGACCGCCCGCCATCCCGACGGCCCGAAGCTGACCTTCCACCTATATCCGGACCCGTCGGGGGTGAGCCTGCGCATCACCTCCGACGCCGCGCCGCCGGAGCAGCGGGCACCGATCGCCGAGCACTCCGGCGGCTGGGCGTCCTGGCAGACAGCCGGCCCCGTGACCGTGGCCAACAGGCCGGCGCGAGCGGACGCGCTCTACAACCTCATGCACCTCGCCGCGGCCCTGACCCGCGCGGTCACCGTGCGGGACGTCGTCGACCTGGTCGCCGACAAGGTCATGCCGGTGTGCGGGGTCCAGGCCCTGGTCGTCTCGTTCGCCGAGGGCGGGCGGACGCGGATCGTCGGGTCGCGCGGCTACGGCCCCGTGCTCCTCGAACGCTTCGACGGGGTCCCGCTGACCTCGGCCACGCCCGGCGAGCGCACCCAGACCACCGGCGAGGGCGCGTTCTTCGCCACCTGGGACGAGCTCCACCAGAGCTACCCGCACGCCGAGCACCTCGACGACATGTCCGCCTGGGCGTTCCTGCCGCTGATCGCCTCGGGCCGGCCGATCGGCACCTGCGTGCTGGCCTACGACCACCCCCACCCGTTCAGCCCGGACGAGCGCGCCACCCTCACCTCGCTGGCCGGTCTGATCGCCCAGGCGCTCGAGCGCGCCCGCCTCTTCGACGCCAAGGACCGGCTGGCCCAGTACCTGCAGGCCGGCCTGCTCCCGCGCAGCCTGCCCCAGATCGCCGGCCTGGACGTGGCCGCCCGCTACCTGCCCGCCACCAGCGGCATGGACATCGGCGGCGACTTCTACGACCTGATCCGGCTGGACGACACCACGGCCGCCGCCGTCATCGGCGACGTTCAGGGGCACAACATCGCCGCCGCCGCGCTCATGGGACAGGTGCGCACCGCCGTGCACGCGCACGCCGCCGCCGGGGCCAGCCCGCGCGAGGTGCTCTCCCACACCAACCGCCTGCTCATCGACCTGGAGCCGGACCTGTTCACCAGCTGCCTCTACATCCATCTCGACCTGCGGCAGCAGACCCTGTCCCTGGCCAGCGCCGGTCACCCGCCGCCGCTGCTGCGAGGCCCGAACGGCCGCGTAGAGATCATCGACGTCCCGCCCGGCCTGCTGCTCGGCATCGACCCCGGCGCCGCCTACCCGGTCCTGGAGCACTCGCTGCCGCCCGGCGCCGTGCTGGCCCTCTACACCGACGGACTCATCGAGAGGCCCGGCACCGACCTGGGCCACGGGCTCGCCGGCCTGGTCAGGCGGCTGACCCGGGCTCGGCGCCAGCCCCTCGCCGAGCTGGCCGAAACGCTCATCCAGCACCATCCGCACATCGGACAGCGCACCGACGACATCGCGCTGCTCCTGCTGGAGCACCAGGGGTGAAACCGGGCCGTGACCCTGAGGTGCCCGGCGAGCCCGTAGGGTGAACGTCCAGCCGGCGCCCGGATTCCGGAGCGAGGTGTTGGACGGTTCCGCAATGCGCTCTAGCATTCCATTATTCGGAACGGGCGAGGGAGAGTTCATGGGTGAGGCTCAGTCCCCGGTGGGGAGCGTCGATCGGGCCCTGCTGATCCTGCAGGAGATCGGCAAGCACAGCAGGGGGGTGACGCTGGACGAGCTGGCCACCCGGCTCGGCCTGCCCAAGAGCTCGCTGCACCGGCTGCTCGGCGCGCTGAAGCATCGCGGCTTCGCCGCCCAGCCCGAGCCCAGCGGCCCCTACTTCCTCGGCACCGAGCTGCTCGCCACGGCCTTCAGGTTCTACGAGAGCATGGACCTGCGCACCCTGGTCCGCCCCTTGCTGCTGCGGGTGAGCGAGGAGTTCGCCGAGACCGTGCACATGGCCATGCTCGACGGCGCCGAGGTCGTCTACCTCGACAAGGTCGAGGCGGTGCGATCGATCACGATGACCTCGGTCGTGGGCGGGCGCAACGCGGCGCACTGCACCGGCGTGGGCAAGGCGCTGCTGGCCTGGACGTACCCGACCGACGAGGCGATCAGGGCGTGGGCCGACAGGTACGGCCCGCTGGCCACCCGCACCCGCAACACGATCAGCAACCCGGCCAAGCTCGCCACCCACCTGGACCAGGTCCGCCAGCGCGGCTACGCGCTCGACCTGGAGGAGAACGAGCCGGGCGTGCGGTGCGTCGCAGTGCCGGTCTTCATGGGACGCACCGCCCCGGTCGCCGCGGTGAGCGTCACCGCCATCAAGGACCGCATGTCGCCGGCCCGGATGGAGGAGCTCGGCCACAGCCTGCGGCGGGCGGTCGCCGAGCAGGCCTGACGCTTGACAGCGTGATCCTCCCGATGATGTCCTGACCGCTGATTGGAATGGCTTTCCGCTATACAGAACAGAGGTGTGCCAGTGTTGGAGCCGGAGATCGTCCCCGTGCCCCACGCCCGGCTGGGTGAGGGGCCGCGCTGGGACGGGCGCACAGGCACGCTCCTGTGGGTCGACATCCCCGCGGGCCTGGTGCACCACCTCGACCCCGCCGACGGCTCGCACGAGACGATCGACGTCGGCCAGCCGGTCGGGGTCGCGGTGCCCACCACCTCCGGCGGCCTGGCGCTCGCCGTCAGGGACGGCTTCGCCGTCCTGGAGCGCGGCCGGCTGGAGCTGCTCGCGCCGGTGACGGCCGCCGAGCGGCCGGGCAACCGGATGAACGACGGCGCCTGCGACCGCGCGGGCCGCTTCTTCGCCGGCACCAAGGCCGAGGACGACGCACCCGGCGCGGGCGCGCTCTACCGGCTCGGCCCCGACCGCCGCTGCGAGCGGGTGCTGGACGACGTGACGATCTCCAACGGCATCGCCTGGAGCCCCGACGAGCGGCTGCTCTACTACGTCGACACCCCCACCGGCCGGGTCGACGTCTTCGACTACGACCCGGTCAGCGGGGGCCTGGCCGATCGCCGGGTGTTCGCCGAGATCACCCGCGGGCAGCCCGACGGGATCACCGTCGACTCCACCGGCCACGTGTGGGTCGCGCTGTGGGGCGGCGGGGCGGTCGTCCGGCTGCGCCCCGACGGGCGGCCCGACCTGAGCCTCGAGATCCCCGCCACCAACGTGACGAGCTGCGCCTTCGGCGGCGGCGACCTCGACGTGCTGTACGTGACCACCGCCTGGGACGGCCGGACCGGCGGGCAGCTGTGGCGCTGCCGCACCTCCAGCACCGGCCTGCCCGCCAACCCCTACCACGACCTGGCCTAACGGCCCCTGCCGGGCTTGGCCACGCAGCCTCAGCTGACCTTGGCCGCGCAGCCCCAGCCGACCCTGCCCAGCGCTCTCAGCCCTTGACCGCGCCGGTGAGCGCCTGGACGAAGCGGCGCTGGCCGAACAGGAACACGCCCAGCACCGGAAGCGTCGTCAGCACCGTCCCGGCCATGATGGCCGGCCAGTCGGCGCGGTGCTGGCCCTGGAACGACGTCAGCCCCACCTGCACGGTGTACCTGGCTTCGGAGGTGATCGCCACCATCGGCCAGAACAGGTCGTTCCACGCCGTGATGAACGTGATGACGGCCAGCGCGGCCAGGGCGGGCCTGGCCACCGGCAGCACCACTTTGAAGAACACCGCGAAACGCGAGCACCCGTCGATGCGGGCGGCCTCCTCCAGCTCCCTGGGGAAGGACTGGAAGAACTGCGTCATCAGGAAGATGCCGACCGCCGAACTGAGCTGCGGCACGATCAGCGCCCCCAGCGTGTCGGTCAGCCCCACCTTGTTGAAGATCAGGAATGTCGGGATCACGGTGAGCTGGAACGGGATCAGCGCCGTGGCGATGACCAGCACCAGGGTGAGCTTGGAGCCGACGAACCTGATCCGGGCGAACGCGTAGCCCGCCATGCTGCACAGCGCCAGCTGGGCGAGCACGATCGCGCCCGAGACGATGACGCTGTTGAGGAACCAGCGCGGGAAGTCCGAGCCTTCCAGCACCTTGCGGTAGCCGCCCAGGTCGATGCCCGCCGGCCACACCGGCGGCGGGAAGCGGTTGAGCTCCCCTTGGGTCATCACCGAGCTGAGCACCATCCAGACGAACGGCAGCACGGTCACCGCAGACATCGGCACGAGCACCAGATGCCACCCGCTGGGCAGACGGCGACGCCTCATCGCATGACCCCCCTGCGCCGGGCGACCAGCAGGCCCGCCACGATCAGCACCAGCGTCCCGGCGAACAGGACGTAGGCCACCGCCGCGCCGTACCCGGCGGTGAAGAAGCTGAAGGCCAGCTGCCAGACGTAGTAGACGATCGTCACCGTCGCGTTGGCCGGGCCGCCCTTGGTGGTGGTCACCACCAGGTCGAAGAACTGCAGCGCGTCGATCACCCCCCAGACCGCGAGGAAGATCGTCATCGGCCGGACCGACGGCACGATGATGTGCCGGAAGCTCGCCCACCGCCCCGCGCCGTCGATCGAGGCGGCCTCCAGGACCTCTTTGCTGATCTCCTGGATGGCGGCCAGGTAGATCACCACCGCGAACCCGAAGCGCGTCCAGAAGAAGATCAGGGTGAGCACGAACATCGCCTGCGAGGGGCTGCTCAGCAGGCCCTGCACCGGCAGCCCTACCTTGACGAACAGCCCGTTCATCAGCCCGAAGTCGCGGTCGAAGATGTAGCCCATGAGCAGCCCGGCCGAGGTGGCGGAGGCGACGTAGGGCACCAGGAAGCAGGTCCGGTAGAAGCCGATCCCGCGCACCTTCCTGTTCAGCAGCACCGCCACGAGCAGGCCCGCCGCCAGCGAGGCCGGCAGGTACAGCACCAGCAGCAGCCCGGTGTTGCGCAGCGCCTGGAAGAAGACCGGATCCACCAGCAGCGCCCGGTAGTTGTCGAGCCCGACGTTGCGCCCCGGCGTCATCAGGTCGGAGTCGGTGAACGACAGCGCCAGCGCCCACGCCATGGGGATCAGTGAGAACCCGAGGATGACCAGGGTCGCCGGGCCCGCGAACGACCATCCGGCGAGGTTGTCGGCCAGCTTGCGGCGGTCGGGACGCCGACGGCGCGCGGGGGTGGGGCGGCTCAGCGCCGGGGCGGAGCTGGTCATGATCCCGGCACGGCGAGCGCCGCGTCCGACTTGGCCGCCGCCTGGTCCAGGGCCGTCTTGGGGTCGGTCTTGCCCAGGAGGGTCTGCGCGATCGCGTCGGCCATGAAGGACGACACCCGCGGGTACCTGGTCGTGGCCGGCCTGACCCGCTTGGCGTTGGCCAGGTTGGCCGAGACCACCTCGATGCCCGGATATTTCTTGAGATATCCCTGGTAGCCGGGCAGCTTGGTGATCGACTCGCGGATCGGCAGCGACCCGGTGTCGGTCATCCACACCAGCTGCTGCTGGGGCGAGGTGAGCCAGCCCAGGAACGTGGCGGCCGCCTTGACCCGCCGCTCGTCGTGCTGGAACACCACCCAGTTGTCGGGCCCGGAGACCGTCTCGTGGTTGCCGTTCGTGCCGGGCAGCCGCGCCACGCCGTAGTCGACCTTGGCCGCCTGCAGGTCGGGGAGCACCCACGGGCCCGACAGGAACAGGCCGAGCCGCCCCGACTCGAACAGCTTCTGCCCCTTCTCGGCCGGGCTGGAGTCCAGGTAGACCGACTTGTCATCGATCGTCATGTTCCTGAGCAGGGTGAGCGCCTGCTGGCCCGCGGCGGAGTTGAACACCGCCTTCTTGTGGTCGGGATCGAGGATGTCGCCGCCCGCCTGCCAGATCATCGGCCACAGGCCCCACACGGCCTCCTCGCCGCCGCTGATCGCCCACGTGGTGCCGAAGACACCGGCTTTCGGGTCGGTCGTCCGCTTGGCCATGGACCTGAAGTCGTCCCACGTCCAGTCCGGCCCTGGCGCCTGCACCCCGGCCTTGGCCAGCAGCTTCTTGTTGTAGAGGACCACCATGTTGTCGACCACGGCGGGAAAGCCGATGACCTTGCCCTGGACGGTGACGGCCTCGCGCTCGTTGGCCCAGAAGTCCGTCCAGCCGACGGCCGGGTCCTTCACCAGCTCCGACAGGTCGGCCGTCTTCGGGTTGCGCGCGATGTTGGGCGCCCATGAGCCGTAGAGGTAGGCGATGTCGGGGTAGGTGTCGGAGGTGAGCGCGGCGGTGATCTTGGGGAGCATGCCGTCGGCGGTCGCCCCGCCGGACTCCGTCCTGACCTTGATGTCCGGGTGGCTCTGGTTGAACTGACCGACCAGCTTCTCGATCGACTTGGCGGAGTTGTCCTCCTGGCCGTGCCAGAGCGTGATCTCCACCGGCCCGCTCGCCTGCTCCTGGGAGGCGCCGGCGCAGCCCGTCGCGGCCAGGGCGACGAGCACGGCCGCCGCCAGCGCCGCTCTCATCGGACCCCCTCGGGGAGCAGGTCGCCGTGGGCCGCGATCATCTCGTCCACGAGGTCGTGGATCTGCTGGAGCGTGAGCGTGGCCGCGGCGTTCGGGTCGAGCATGGCCGCGTGGTAGACGTGCTCGCGCCGCCCTTCCAGGGCCGCGCGCACGGTCAGCTCGCCCACGTTGAGGAAGGTCTGGTTCAGCGCTGCCAGCTGGGGCGGCAGCTCGCCGACCCTGGTCGGCGACACCCCCGCCCGGTCGACCAGGCAGGGCACCTCGACGCAGGCGTCGTCGGGCAGGTTGGAGATCAGCCCGCCGTTGCGCACGTTGCCGTGGACCACCCGGCGGGTGCCGGTCTCGATGGAGTGGATGACCTCCGAGGCCAGCTCCATGGCCGGTTCTATCTCCACGCCCCGGCCCGCGGCCAGCCGGCTCCTGGTCTCCTCGTAGGTGTCGAGGTTCTCCTCCGACCAGCGCAGGTAGATCTCCACCGGGATGCGGAAGTGCGCCACCTGGTCGTCGTGGTGCAGGAACCAGGGCAGGTACTCCGAGCCGTGCTCGCTGGACTCGGTCGGGAAGTAGCCCAGGCGGCGGTACATCTCCACCCGGACGGTCCTGAGCAGTTCGGGATCGCGGGCGATGGCCTCGTCCAGCGCCGGGTACAGGTTCTCGCCCCGGTGCTCGAAGCGCAGCACGAACGCCTGGTGGTTGGCCCCGGCCGTGACGAACGACACCTCCTCCGGCGGCAGGCCCACCAGCGAGGCCAGGCGGGCCTGGGTGTCGCGCACCGAGTGGCACAGGCCGACCACCCGGCGGAAGGAGGTGCCCTGGTAGACGGCGCGGGGGATCATCGCCATCGGGTTGGTGTAGTTCAGCAGCAGCGCGCCGGGGGCCAGCTCGGCCAGGTCGTGGCCGAGCGCGACCATGACGGGGATCGTACGCAGCGCGCGGAAGATGCCGCCGATGCCGAGCGTGTCGGCGATGGTCTGGCGCAGGCCGTAGCGGCGCGGGATCTCGAAGTCGACGCGCGTGGCGGCGTGCCCGCCGACCGCGATCTCGTTGATCAAGTAGTCGGCGCCGTCCACGGCGGCACGGCGGTCGAGGTGGGCCTCCACCTTGGCGCCCCGGCCGAGCTTCGCGATCATCCAGGTGGCCATGGCCTCGGCGGTCGCCAGCCGCTCGGCGTCGATATCATGCAGGACCAGGGTGGACTCCCCCAGCTCCGGAAACGTCAGGATGTCCGAGAGGACGTTCTTGGTGAATTCGACGCTGCCCGCGCCGACGAACACGATGCGTGCCATGGGACTCTTCCCTCCACGGAGCACGGCGGGTGTGGCGGCCCGCTGCGTGCGGTGAGTATAGCCATCTATCCGCGATACAGACTAGAATTCCGTATTACGGAACGCCGCTGATAGCGCGCCTTGCCGGTCATCGGACGGGCGTCATGCACCTTTTACGCGGAATTCTCGACGTCAAGAGAAAGGTTGACAACCTCCAATGCTCCCCGATTTCCTTTATCCCGGAATATCATTCCGCTATATGGAACAGAGGTAAGTGCGTTGGGTATCCCCCAGACAGTGAGCTCCACCCCGCTGCGCCGCTTCGCCCGCCTGGCCGTGGCGACCGTCCTGACCCTGGCGCCCGCGGTGGCGCTCGGCGCGACCGCCGCTGAGGCGGCCACGACGGCCACGACGGCTGAGGCCGGCGCCTCCGCCCGCGCGGCCATCTGGAAACCCCCGGTCAACAGCCGCTGGCAGTACCAGCTCCAGGGCAACACCGCCTACGCCTCGACCGGCGGCATCAACGTCGACATCTGCGTGGCCCCGCAGACCGGCGGCGCCTGCGTCCGGCCGACCGTGTTCGACTTCGACCTCTACGTCGACGCCGCCGTCGCCGGCAACAACCACACGCTCAACACCGCGGGCGTCAACGCCGTCCACGCCCGGGGCGCCAAGGCCATCTGCTACGTCGACGCCGGGTCGATCGAGGACTTCCGCCCCGACTACCAGGAGTTCGTCGACTGGCACAAGAGCCACGGCAACTCCCTGCTCGGCAACCCGTTCAGCGACGAGTTCCCCAACGAACGCTGGGCCAACATCAACAACGACAAGGGCCAGCGCGACTTCCTGCTGCGGATGACGGAGCGCCGGGTCGCCAAGTGCGTCCAGGCCGGCTTCGACGGCGTGGAGTTCGACGTCGTCAACGCGCACGAGGAAGGGAAGTCCGTCACCGGCTGGACGGTCAGCCCGGCCACCCAGCTCGTCTTCAACAAGGCGCTGGCCGACATCGCGCACCGCAACGGCCTGTCCGTGGCGCTGAAGAACGACCTCAGCCAGGTCTCCGACCTGGTCTCGTCCTTCGACTACGCGGTCAACGAGGAGTGCTTCCAGTGGAAGGAGTGCGACGAGCTCAAGCCCTTCGTCGCGGCCGGCAAGCCGGTCTTCCAGGTGGAGTACAAGACCTCCCCGTCGACCTTCTGCCCCAAGGCCAACGCCACCACGCTCAACTTCAACGCCATCAAGAAGGCGACCGACTACTCCCTCAAGGACAAGCCCTACACGCCGTGTAGGTAGCCCGGCCCGCAGGCCCCGCGGTCGGCGGGGCCTGCCCCTCATGCCAGCCTCGGCACGAGCCTGAGCGCGTTGCCCGCGTACACCTGGCCCAGCACCTCGTCCGGAAGGTCGAGGCCGGAGATCGTCCAGCGCCCCATCAGCGGCGGGTCCTCCAGGGAGTGGGCGAACGCCTCGTCGGCCGTCTCCAGGAACCGGAAGTGGTTCCGGTACACCTCCGCCACGGGCGGGATCTCGTCGGTGCCGAACAGTACCCGCCCCGGATGGCGCAGCACCAGAGCCCGCGCCGCGCGCGGGGCCCGGCCCAGCTCGGCGATGCGGGCGGCGATGTCGATGTGGAAGTTCGGGTACGCGTCCAGCATCCGCCCCACCCAGGCCAGGTTCTCCGGCCAGCACCCGGCGTGCACCCCGATCACGGTGGTCCGCGGATGCGCGGCGACCATCGCCTCCATGGCCTCCGTCAGCCGCTCGAACGGCGGGAACCCCGGCCCGGAGAACACCCAGTCGGGATGCGCCGCCAGCTGTTCGAGCCGCTCGTTGCGCTCGTCGAGCGGCTCGAAGAAGGCCACCGGGTCGGCGGTGTGCAGGGCGATGGGCACGCCCAGCTCCCCGGCCGCCGCCCACAACGGGCCCAGCCGCTCGTCGTCGAGCATGACCAGCTCGCCGCGGCCGTCGCGGACCCGCAGGCCGACGTCCTTCCAGACCTTCAGCCCTGCCGCACCCTCGGCGACCGACGCGCGCAGCTGCGCGGCCAGCTTCTCACCGAAGCGCGGCTCGGCGGCCAGCGACCAGTCGACGTGGCAGAAGGTGGCGAACCTGCCGGGGTGTGCGGCGTCGTAACGCTCCAGGTTCGCCGTCAGCTCCCTGCCCCAGCGGCCGTCGAGGTTGACCATGCCGCGCAGGTTGAGCTCGTCCATCATGTCAAGCAGCGCGGGGACGTCCGGGGCCATCCACTCGCCGTCGGCGCTGAGCCAGCGGCCGAGGTGGATGTGGGCGTCCACGGCGGGCACCCGGGCCCGCTCGACGCGGTGGACGGGCACCCTGAGCTGGGAGACGGGCCGGTATCTGGAGAGGGGGAGATCCATGGGGCGCCTCCGTTCAGGGGGTGAGCAGGGCCTTGACCGGCGACGTCCCGCCGTTCATGAGCGTGGTGAACACCTCGGCGCCCTGGCCGAGCGGGAACGTGTCGACCCAGCTCAGGTCCCACTCCCCGACCAGCTCCACGGCGGCGGCGAAGTCGGCGTCGCGGTAGGCGAACGAGCCGAGCACCCGCTTCTCCCCCCGCACCAGGTCGGCGGCGTCGAAGCCGGCGGCAGGAGAGGCCAGGCCCAGCCACACCGCCACCCCGCCGGGACGTAGCCGGGCGAGCGACTGCTCGTGGGTGGCGGCCGCGCCCACCGCGTCGAAGACCACGTCGTACTCGCCGCCCAGCTCGGCGAGCGCCGCGTGGGCGCCCAGCCGGGCGGCGATCTCGCGGCGGCTGTCCGACCGGTCGGCGATCTCGACCCGCGACGCGCCGCCGGCCACCGCGACCTGCATGCAGGCCAGCCCGATCGCGCCGGCGCCGATCACGCCCACGCGCGCCCCGACCGGGGCACCGGCCAGCGACCAGGCGTGCACGGCGTTGGCCACGGGCTCCACGATGCCCGCCGCCGTCCAGCCGAGCCCCTCCGGCAGCGTGGTCAGCGTCCCTTCCGGCACGGCCACCCGCTCGGCGAACCCGCCGGGCCGGTGCACCCCGACGATCTGCCGCTTCCTGCACACGTTGCGCAGCCCCAGCGCGCACACGTCGCACACGCCGCACGACAGGATCGGGTTGACCACGACGGCCCGGCCGTCGTCGGTGCGGCCGGCGAACTCGTGCCCCATGACCAGCGGCGGCACCCGGAAGCCGGGCGTCTTCACGCCGTGCAGCTCGCTGCCGCAGATGCCGGAGGCGACCACATGGACCAGCACCTCGCCCGCGCCCACCTCGGGCTCGGGCTCCTCGCGCAGCTCCATGACGCCCGGCGCGGTGAACACCAGCGCTCTCATCGCGCACCTCCCGCGATCACGGGGTTGCTCAGGACGCCGACGCCTTCGACGCTGACTTCGACGGTGTCGCCGGGGCGCAGGCCGCGTGGCGGGTCCATGAACTCACCGCACCCCCAGGGTGTCCCGGTCAGCACGACGTCTCCGGGTTCCAGGGTGAAGCCGCGCGAGCAGTAGGCGAGCAGTTCGGCGACGCCGAAGAGCATCTCGGCGGTGCTGGAGTCCTGCACGGTCTCGCCGTTGACGGCCGTGCGCAGCCGCAGCGCCTGCGGGTCGCCGACCTCGTCGGGGGTCACGATCGCGGGGCCCAGGGGGCAGAAGGTGTCAAGGCTCTTGCCGCGCGTCCACTGGCCGTCGGCGAACTGCAGGTCGCGGGCCGAGACGTCGTTGGCCACGGTGTAGCCGGCCACGCCCGCCAGCGCCTGGGCCGGGCTCGCGTGCCGCAGCGGCGCGCCGATGACGGCGGCCAGCTCGACCTCCCAGTCCACCCGCGCGGTCAGCTCACCGTCGATGACGATCGGCTCGCCGGGGCCGATCACGCTGGAGGGGAACTTGGCGAACACCAGCGGCCGCTCCGGCTTGTCCATCGCGGCCTCGCGGATGTGGTCGAGGTAGTTGAGCCCGATCGCGACGATCTTGCCGGGACGCAGCGGCGCGACGGGCGCCGCCCCTTCGAGCGGCCGGGTCGCCGAACCGGCCAGGCGGCGGACCTCCTCGGCCCCGCCGGCCAGCACCGCCTCCAGCGGCGTGCCCGCCGGGACGTCCAGCGCGTGCCACAGCCCTTCGCGCTCCACTGCGGGCAAGCGGCTCCCGTCCGCTCGCACCGTGCCGAGTCTCATACACGCTCCTATTCCGCATCACAGAATGCAGTTCCGTACATGCGAAAGAACAGCAGCAGGGCGGACGGCTGTCAAGGGGTCGCCCATATACTCGACCTTCGCAGGCGGACGACCGCCCGACCCTGGACCGACTCCAGAAAACCGGCCCCTATATTCCGAATAGCGGAATGGTGGTGCGCATCACGGAACAAGTGCTATTTTCGGGCGGAGCTCGCCATACACCCGAGAGGGCGGTCACCCCGATGCATCCCGAAATCGACACTTCGGCACTGATCATCGACCTCGACACGGTCCGGGCCAACGTGGACGAGATGGCCCGGACGGCGGCCAGGCACGGCGTCAAACTCCGCCCGCACATCAAACTGCGCGTCGCCGCCCGCGGCGCCGTGCGCTGAAGAGAGGGCACCATGCGCGGACTGACAGGAAAGCGGGTACTGATCAGCGGCGGCAGCAGCGGCATCGGCGCCGCCACGGCCCGCCGCTTCCTCCAGGAGGGGGCCCGGGTCGTCCTCGGCGGCCTCGACCAGGCCGAGGTGGACCGGACCGTGGCCGAGCTGAGCCCCCTCGGACCGGTGAGCGGGCTGGCGGGCGACGTCAGCTCGGAGGCCGACGTCCACCGGCTGGTCGAGGCCGCCGTCGCCACCCTCGGAGGCGTCGACGTCCTGATCAACAATGCCGGCACCGCCTGGCGCGAGCCGTTCCTGCAGATCACCCCCGGCCACTGGGACCGGATCATCTCCGTCAACCTGCGCGGCATGTTCCTGATGGCCCAGGCCGTCGCCCAGCACCTGGTCGCACGCGGCTCCGGCGGCGTGATCCTCAACATGTCCTCCACCAACGGGCTCGGCGGAGAGGCCGACTACGCGCACTACAACGCCTCCAAGGGCGGTGTGCTCCTGCTCACCAGGACCATGGCCGTCGAGCTCGGCAAGCACGGCATCCGCGTCAACGCGCTCTGCCCCGGCTACATCCAGACCCCGTTGAACGCCGCCATCTCCTCCGGCCTGGCCGACGACTTCGTCTCCGCCTACGAGCGCGACCACATCCCGCTCGGCAGGGCGGGACTGCCCGAGGAGGTCGCCGCCGCGTACGCCTTCCTGGCCTCCGACGACGCCGCCTTCATCCACGGCACCGAACTGGTCATCGACGGCGGTCAGCTGGCCATCATGTGACTCAGCTCGCCGTGCCCGCTTCGCGGCCCGCCTGGACGTGCCCGGCCGGCTGCCTGTGCCACCGCGTCAGCCCGACCCCGACGAGGACGACGGCCATCCCCGCGATGACGCGAAGGCCGAGCTCCTCGTGGAGCACGAGCGCCCCCAGCGCCACCGAGACGACCGGCAGCAGGTAGCCGACCGTGGCGGCGCTGGTCGCGCCCTCGTCCGCGATGAGCCGGTAGTTGAGGTAGAAGGTGAGCCCGGTGCTGAAGATCCCCAGGACGACGACGGCGATCACCGCCGTCGCGTTCAGGTTCACCGAGGCGCCGCCCGCCGGCAGGGCCAGCGCGCTGAGCCCCGCGGCCGTGACGAGCTGGGCCGCGGACAGGGCGATGGGGGCGGTGCCCTTCCCGGTGAGCCGGCGTGCCATGTAGGCGAAGGCGACGGCGTAACTCGCCGCCGCCCCCAGCAGGGCCAGCGCGCCCCAGCTCAGCAGCCCGGCCGCCTGCCACGGCGCGAAGATCAGCAACGTGCCGGCGAACCCGAGCAGCAGCCCGCCCAGGCGGACCGGGCCGAGGCCGCGCTCCGTGCCGAGCGCGAGCCCGATCAGCAGAGACCAGAGCGGGGTCGTCGCGTTCAGCACCCCCGCCACGCCCGAGTCGACACTCTGCTCGCCGACGCTGAACAGGAAGAACGGCAGCGCGTTGCAGAAGAAGGCCGCCACCACCAGGCGGCCCCAGGTCGCCCGGTCGCGCGGGAGGCGCTGGCGCGCCGACCACGCCAGGCCGACGAGCACGGCGGCGCCCAGCGCGGAGCGGACGAAGGTGATCTGGAGCGGGGTCAGCCCGTTGTTCAGGGCCAGCTTGATCCACAGAAAGCCCGACCCCCACAGCAGCGCGAGCACGCCCATGCGCGCCAGCGAGCCACGTCCCCCGATCATCACTTTCCGCCTCCCTGTCCGGCTGGTCCGCTTCGCCAGGCTGCCCGACAGCACCCGGAAGGACAAGTGAAAGGTGATGAGGAATATCTTTAAGTGCTGCTACATATTCAGCCCTGGCCCTCCAGCCTGTGCTCCCCGTCGCGGATGCACCGCGCGCGAGCGGGCGCGGGTCCAGGCGACCTGCGACGCCGTCACTCCCAGGTCGCCGGCGACCTCCCGCACGGCACGCGCGACCTCGTGGTCCCGCGCGGTGAGCGACGCGGAATCGAGCCTGGTACCGGTCGGGGAACGCCTCCACGTAGTCCCGCGACAGCGAGCGACGACATCGCCGCCCTCACCCACATGTGGGACAAGCTCCGAGCCGCGGGGAGCTGACGACCCGGGCTGCATCCGAATCCTCGCCGATAAGAAGTCCGGGAAAAACGTCGAACGCGAAGAGCTCTGGAAAGCCCTGGACTACCTGTGCGCCGGCGACACCCTCGTCGTGCCGTCCCTGGACCGGCTCGGCCGCTCCTTGCAGGACCTGATCGCGATCCTCGCCGGGCTCCGCAAGTGCGGCTTCGGGAGTCCTGGGCCGACACGTTGGCGTTCTGGAAGTCCGACCGGTTCGGCCGGTCGGCGGCGCACGTGCTGAGCGTCGTCAAGGAGCTGCGCGAGCGCGGCGTGCGGATCGTGTCGCTGACGGAGAACTTCGACCTGGAGACCAAGGCAGGCCGGTTCATGTCGTCGCCGGAGTGACCGGGAACGCCCTCCGCGCACCGGGAGAACGCCGCAAGCCGGTGCCTGTCGGCGTGATCCCACCATGGCCGGCCCGAGTTGACGGCGGAGCACCTGGCTCTCGTGACGGAGCACCGGCAGCTCGGCCTCCTTGGACAGATCAGCGCGGACCAGCGCCGCCAGCAGGCCGAACAGGCACCCCACCAACCGGTTAGACCAGCGGCAACAGCACCTCGCGATGGTCGCAGCCGCCGCGCTGATCGCGCGGCAGACCTCGACCCACAGCACGAAACCGTGTTTCCGAGCGGGACCCGCTTCCGCGCGCAGGGCCACTCCAGAAGATGCGGGACGACAGCACGGCCCTGTCGGGGGATCCGGCCGTCGTCGTTGCGAACCAGCTCTCAAAGTCACGCACACCCGGCTGCTGCTGCTGTGGCTTCTCGACGGGGCGCCATCTGTGGTCAGGGCGCTGAGCCGGAGAAGTCGGCGTCGATCCATGGCGCGGCTCCCGAGGGGGTGGCGTTTGCCAGGACGCTACACCTGAGATTGCAAGTATTCAATGAAAGTTTTCGCTCGATCGGTCAGAGTGGATTTCAAGCCGTTCCAGGGCGTAGCCGCCCCGCCTCAGTCACCTTGCTGGAGCAGGCGTCGTCCGGCCGCATCGGGACGTCGAACCGCCGACGTGCCGACATGTGGGTCCGCCCGGCCGATGTCATCGGACCCCGGCGCGCTGGGGCGACGCGCGTGGACGGCAGCGCCCAGCCCGCACCTGATGCGGGCATAGATGGGCCAGGAGCGTAGCCAGCATCGTCAAACTAAACAACTGTTGACATCAATCTTTGTGAAGTGCTCAATAGGTGTCAACGGCCAAGTGCGTGTCGCCGCTGGTGGCCATGAAAAAGTCCCCAGCTCTTCGTAGTTGACTACTTCTTGGTGAGGCGTGCGCTGCCTCGGCTCCGGGCCTGTCGCATGCGGAAGGACTCGCCCTCGGTGACCACGACGATGCTGTGATGCAGCAGCCGATCTAGCAGGCTGACCGCGGTGGTGTGCTCGGGCAGGAAGCGGCCCCACTGGTCGAAGGGCCAGTGCGAGCCGATTCCCAGCGCCCGGCGCTCATAGGCCGCGGCCACGAACCGGAAGAGCAGTTGGGCTCCGGTGTCATCCAGCGGGGCGAAGCCGACCTCGTCCACCACGATCAGGTCGGCGCGCAGCAGGTTCTCGATCACGCGGCCGACGGAGTTGTCGGCCAGGCCTCGATAGAGCGTCTCGACCAGCTCAGCGGCGGTGAAGTAGCGGACCTTGTGACCGGCCTGGATAGCGGCGACGCCGAAAGCGATGAGGCTGTGCGACTTGCCGGTGCCGGCCGGGCCGACCGCGCAGTAGTTCTCAGCCGCCCGGATCCATTCCAGCGACGCCAGGTAGTCGAAGGTCGCCCGGGGGATGGAGGAGGCGGGGACGTCGAACTCTTCGATCGTCTTGATGACCGGGAACGCGGCGGCCTTCATCCTGGTCCGGGCGTTGGACTCATCGCGAGCGGCCAACTCGGCGTCGATGAGCGTGCGCAGGAACTCCTCGGGGTTCCACCGCTGGGTGCGGGCGGTGACCAGGAGCTCGGGCGCCAGACGGCGGATCGTCGACAGCTTCAGCCGGCGCAGCCCGCCATCGAGATCGGAGGCCAGCGGCGGGACACTAGCGGCGGTCATGAGGCGTCCCCGATCTGCTCCAGCACGTCGAACTGGTCGAGGGTGTAGGCGGTCAGCGGCCGGGTTGGAACGTATGGCAGCTCCAGCACCAGCGCGTCTCCGGCCGGGCGGACCTGCGGTGTTCCCGCTCCTGCGGCGAGGATGGAGCGGACGTCCTCGGCCCGCCAGCGGCGGAAGGCGACCGCCCGCTCCAGCGCTGCCAGCAGCGCCGCCTCGCCGTGAGCGGCCTGCAACGCTGCCAGCTCCACCAGATCGGCGGCCAGCCTGGTGTTGCCCGAGGCGGCAGACCCGGTCAGAAACGTTTCGGCGATCGGGCCGAGAGCGAGGAACGCCTTCTCCGTCTCGGTCTTGGGCCGGGCGGCGCGCCGGGGTGCGGGGCGTGGCCCGCCGTAGTGCTCATCGGCGACCGATGCCTCGCCGGGCGCGACCGGGGCGTGGTCGGCGACGATCTCACCGGTTGCCAGATCGGTGATCAGCAACCGCCCATCCGACTCCACGACGGCGACTGTTGCGCCGATCAGGTGGGTGGGCACCGAGTAGCGGGCCGAGCCGAACCGGACACACGACAGCTTGTCGACCTTGCGGGTGATCGGTGGCTTGCCGATCGCCGGGCGCAGTGACGGCAACCCCGTCAGCACCTCGCGTTCGGCTGCCAGCCGTTCGGCCGGAACAGCGCAGATCTCCGAATGCACGACGGCGTTGACCTCGGCGCACCACCGGCGGGCCGCGACGTTGGCGACGGTCAGGTCATCGAACGGGGCCAGCGGCACGACCAGGTCGCGTTTGGCGTAGCCGACCAGGTTCTCCACGATCCCCTTCGACTCCGGATCAGCCGCCTCGCACCAGTCCGGGCGGAAGGCGTAGTGGGTGGCCAAGCGGACGTAGTCCGCGGTCGGGATGACCTTGTTGGCGACCACCCCGCCCTTCAGGCACCCCATCCGGTCGGCCAGCACCACCTTCGGCACCCCGCCAAGTTCCTCGAAACACTCAGCCAGCAACGCCAGGGTGGTCTCGGCGCGCTCGTTGTCGGCGAAACGGACGAACCGCATCCGTGACCAGGCCAGCACCGCGCAGAACACATGCAGGCCGCCACCCGCGTCGCCCCAGTCGATGACCAGCATCTCGCCCGGCGTCCAGACCGCCGGCCGCCGCCCGCGATGATGGCCGCGCCGCCAGGCCTTCTTCGCGTCGGCGACCAGGCGCCGGAAGTTGCGCGCCGACCCGGCATAGCCCGCGGCCTGGGCCAGCGGCAACAGCCGCTTGGCCGACATCTTGCCCGCGGTGGCCTTGACCTTGTCGGCGACCAGATTGGCGACCGGGTCGTAGTTGTGGTCGCGGCGCTTGCGGCCCGGCGCCTTGTCTCCGGCCAGCGCCCGCTCGATGATGCGTTTGACGGTCTTGTGCGTGGTGCCGCACATCTCTGCGGCCCCGCGATAGGTGCCTACCTCGCGGTAGGCGGCGATGATGTCCATGACTTCCCCCGAAGACTTCATGGCCGGGCAGACCCCCTGGGCGGTGATCTCGTGACTGCTGACACCGTCACGATCACCGTCCAGGGCACACACCTCCCCACGACACGCGAAGAGCACGTAGGAGAAATGGGGACCAAAACCGGCCATCAGTGGTGACCTCGAACTGGCCACCTGCGGGGGGGGGAGGAGAGACCTTAGGTTCTAACGCTCGTCGCAACACCCGGCCCTGGGGATGTTGCAATGACCAAGCCGTTTCGCCGGCCTAAGAAGCGTGGACCTGCTCCACTGGCGGACAAACGTGATCAATACCTTCGCCTGATGGCGCAGGGAATGAGCAACTCGGCCGCGTGCCGAGAGGTCGGTGTCAACCGTAAGACCGGCAACCGGTGGAGGTACGGACGGAAGATCGTAGACCGGGCGGGGAACGTCCGCGTCTACGCGCCGATCACCGAGCAGCCCGATGACGACGCGATCTCGCCACGGTTCCTGTCGGAGGACGAGCGGATCGTCATCGCCGACATGCTCCGTGCCGGTGCCTCGCTGCGCGCGATCTCCCGGGAGCTCAAGCGCAGTCCCGCCACGATCAGCCGGGAAGTGCGCCGTAACCGCGACGAGCGCACGGGCAAGTACCACCCGTTCCGCGCTCAGCGGCGGGCCGCCGTCCGGCGAGCGCGCTCGAAGGAGGGCAAGGTTCGGCGGGACCCGGAGCTGAAGACCTACATCCAGCAGCGGCTCGACCAGCGGTGGAGCCCGGAGCAGATCAGCCAAGACCTGCGCACCGCGTTCCCCGACGAACCCGACCGGCACCTCGCCCACGAGACCATCTACCAGGCGATCTACCTCAGCTACCGCGGCGGCTTGGAACGCCAACCCGAGACCCTGCGCACCGGCCGCCAGGCCCGGCGCCGCCGTCGACGCGGCGACGAGCGCGCCACCCGGTTCATCGACCCTGGCAAGCTCATCCACCAGCGGCCCAGCGATGTCGACGACCGCCAGGTGCCCGGCCATTGGGAAGGCGACCTCATCGTCGGCCAGGGGACCCGCTCCGCGATCGGCACCCTGGTCGACCGCACCACCCGCTACGTCATGCTGCTGCACCTGCCCGACGGCAAGACCTCCGAGCACGTCCGCGACGCCCTCATCGAGACCTTCGCCGGCCTGCCTCGTGAGCTCGCCTGCTCCCTCACCTGGGATCAGGGCAGCGAGATGAGCCGCCACGACGAGTTCACCGCCGCCACCGGCATCCCCGTCTACTTCTGCGAGCCCGCCAGCCCCTGGCAGCGCGGCTCGAACGAGAACACGAACGGTCTGCTCCGCCAGTACTTCCCGAAGGGCACCGACCTGTCCTCCTTCACCGCTGAACAGCTCGACGCCGTCGCCGCCCAACTCAACAGCCGCCCCCGCAAGATCCTCGGCTGGCAGACCCCCGCCGAGCTCTTCGCTAAGCTCGTCGCAACAGTCGAATGACCCCGTGTTGCGAAGATCGCTGGAATCCGCCGACTTTTACATGGCCACGGACAATAGGCAACACAGATCAACTTGTTCCAACGTAACGTTCGGCGTACCGATGAAAGGACGTCACCGTGCCCACCCAGCACGTCCGCTCGTGCGGCACCACGCGGAACTCCCTCAATTCCGGCTAGCGACTCGGGGCCGGCGACGAACGGCCGAAGGACGACACTCCGGCGTCGCATCGATGGCCCGCACCATCACCTCGCAACCGGGCGGCCCGTCGCCTCGATCTCCCCGCCCCTGCCGGTCGCGAAGCAGCGTCGGCAAGCAGACCTGAGCGACAGCGCATACCACTCAGGTGATCTCGCACGGCCGGAGGTACCCCGGCCGCACTTCGGCATCGACGCAATCACGGGCGGTCGCACCCGCACTCGCCGATGGCAGAGCCCTGGAGTCGCCCTGCGCTGCCCGGATCGGCCGACTTCCTCGGCGATGTGACCGGCGGCATGCAAACGCAGGTCGTCCGGACCGCCAACGGCTGCCGGCGCCGTTCTGTCCCGGCACGTTTCACGGCAAACCAGATGGTGTGCGAGGGTCTCGAAACTCCGAATTTATCGAAAGGAATCGATCGCATATGCGTCGATTTACTTGTGCACTGCTTGCCTTATTAGCATCGACCCTCACTGTACTTGTCCTGCCCGGCGTACCTGCCGAGGCGGCGGGGCCGTACGTTGTCGAAGCCGAGAGCATGACGCTGGCCAACTTCACGACGGCCACAGTCAACCACACCTATAACGGCGCGACAATCGAGACCGTCACCTACATCCAGGGCGTGTCAGGGCAGACGAGCACCGCTACCGAGTCCTTCACCGGCACCACAGGAACCTACGACATCATCACGCGCTACAACGGCAAGACCGCGAGCGGAGTGACGTATACGATTTCCGTGAATTCCGCCACCGTGGATTCATGGGAAACGTCGCAGCGGAACGGCGGCGACTACACCAATCCGGTGAACATCGACACCCATACGTCGAGCAAGGTCACGCTCAACACCGGTGACACCGTCAAGCTGACGGCCGCGTCCGCCAGCGAGACGCCGCGCGTCGACAAAATCACGATCCAGCCATACGCGGGGCCGCCGACCAGCGCGCTGACCATCGATTCACCGAACGCGACGCTGAACGACGGTTTCAACTGGGGCAAGAACCGGGCCTTGGGCATGACGTTCTACCCGGGGAACCCGATGCTGGGACACGAACCGGAGTGGTGGCGCCTCACGGATTCCACGCACACCACGATGGTGCCCGGCTACTGGGGTTCCTACGTCAATCGGGAGGCCTTCTACAACCGGGACATCGCCCATCAGTCGGATGGCGCGCGTGGTCTTGGGCGCGGGTGGGGGCGGAGCGGCTGGTAAAGACGAGATCGACACCGCCCGGTCAACCTCATCATGGCCAAGACCCGCCACAAGAACCCGCGCACCGCCATGCTCTATGTCCGACCCGGCGGCGAAGCCATCGCCGAAGTCACCGGCGTCCTTGCCCCACCCCGCCGCACCGACTGAGCGGCCCCACCAACAAGACGCCAAATACCGTCGGGTAACTCACGCCATCAAGCCGGGTCTGGTGCGCTTTATGGGAGTGATCACGGTCGGTGATCGGGGCTCAGTTCAGCAGTGCCATTTTTCTGAGGAGGTCGTAGTTGGCTCGGCCGAACATGAGCCTCTTCAAGAATTTGATCTTGCAGACTTTGCCCTCGACAGCGCCTGAGTTGTAGGGCAGCGTGAGCCCGTTGAGGACGGCGCTGTGGTCGCGTTCGAGTCCGTTGGCGAAGGTGTGCAGGTGGGGCAGGTCGTCGGCGCGGACGGCGACGATCCAGGCGTCGAGACGTTCGCCGTGCCGTCCGATCATCATCTCCGCGAACGTCTTCACGTGAGTGTGCAGGGCGTCCAAGTGCGGACAGGCCGCCCGTACGTCCTTGAGCTTGACCTGCGCATCGGTGTCAAGGTTGTCCGGGACGGCGGCGAATCCAGCTGGTGATGTGACGGACTTTGGGCGGTGCCGGGACGGCGGGGGGCGCGGCCTTGCCTTTGAAGGGTGCCAGGTAGGCGTAGACGGTGGTGTAGCTGCCGCGGAAGCCGAGCGCGGTGACCTCGCGGTGCAGTTGCTGGATGTTGGTGCATCCGGCGTTCCAGCGCTGGTGCAGGTGGGGTTTGTAATCATCCAGCATGCTCGGCCACCCAGTGAGCAAGGCCGCCGTCACCTCCTCGACGTTGGCGGCGTGGTAATAGCGGCGGCTGGTTCCGGGGGCCAGGCCAAGTTCCCTGGTGACCGCGGTAACGTTCTTCCCCTCGGCTTTCAGGCCCTGTACTCGCTCGTAGAGCTGGCGGGCGCGCACCACGCGGGGCCGGTTATCGGCGTGGGTGGCATTCGCCTGCTCGGCCACCTGCTGAGGATCTGGTGCCTGCTGTTGGCCGCGCCGCTTGGCCCAGTCGTCGATTCCGAGCACGGTGACCTGCCCGATCTCGGGGTCAGGCATCGCTCTGAGCAGGCGGATCAGCGTGAACCGGGAGACGATCGCGCCCAGTACCCGCGCCAGCCGAGCCCCCGCGCAGCCGGCTAGCGCGGCGCGACCCGCTCCAGCAGGTTGTGCAGCCCTACCGTGCGCCGCTGGTACTTGGCGGTCAGCCCGCTCACCTGCTCGGCGAACGTCACCACTGGGCATGCCGAGTTGTCGCAGATGAACCGGCGGACCTCCAATTCGACCTGAACCGGACGGCCAGCGCACGACAGATCCTGCAGTCGACGCCGATACCGGTCATTCGCCCGGGCCGACAGACGCCCGCCGCGGCGATTGAGGAACAGCGCCGGGGTGCCGGCGCCGGGCCAGGAGGCGCGGTCGGTGCGCCACTCGGTGATGGAGGTCCGCGCGGTGCCGTCCAGGAGCGGGATCTCGCGGGAGGTCTCGCCCTTGCCGGAGCGGACGATGACCTTGCCTTTGCGCGCCGAGAGCGGGACGTCGTCGTCGTCCAGAGCGACGAGCTCGGCGATCCGGACGCCGGAGTAGAACAGCAGCCGGCCAATGGCGCGGTCGCGGGCGAGGGGGCGGCGTTCGACGGCGCGCAGGTAGCGCTTCTGCTGGCGGGCGTCCAGGGCGCGGGGCGAGAGCTTGGGGGCGTCGTCGCGGCGGACGACGGCGGGGCCGAGTCCGAGCTGGGTGAAGAAGTGGTCCAACGCGGTGAGGTGGGCGTTGACGGTATTCGACGCGCGGCGCAGCACGGTCTTCATGTGGGTCTTGTAGTCGCGGATGGCGAAGTCGCGGTCGTGGGCGTCGGTGAGCGGGTCGCCGTCGAGGCCGCTGGCCTCCAGCCAGGCGAGGAAGGTCCGGACCCGCTTTCGCCGTTGGGCCCAGTAGTCGGCCTGGGAGGGGTCGTCAGGGGACGCCCCGCCTATGACCAGGGGTGCCGGACGATGTTCGTCCAGGAGAATTTCGGCAGGTAGGCCCCCGCATTCGCGGTCGCCGAACACCCATTTGTCGTTCCTGAACTTGTTGAACTTGCCGAAGTGCCGCTTGACGATCCAGCGCCTCGGCTTGTTCGGGTGGCTGTGCTTGGCCCACTTGTAGGTGAACTTCCACATGTAGTCGTCCAGGTCGGAGAACGTCCTGGACGATGACGACGCGTGGAACGCCAGGAGCGACGCCGACAAGCGGCGCTGGACTCCGGCAAGATGAACGATCCCAAGAACGCGATGGAATACCTGGGAGTCAAGTGACCGCCGCCCACGAAACGCCGCTGCTGCCGGAGGTGCTACGGGCCTACCCGTACCCGTGGGACAACGCCTTCATCTGGACCTCGGAGAAGCAGGACGAGCAGATCCTCGCCTACGCGCGGGCCGTGCTAGAAGCCTGCCTTCCGCCCGAGCCGCTCGCCACGCCCGAACCGCCGGACGAGGTGATCGTCCACGACTCCTACGACGACGAGTACCCCGAGTGGACTGCGATCCGTGCCGTCCTGCGCGAGCGCATGCCCTACGCCCGCTACGTGACGGCCGAGCGCATGGCCGACGCCGAGGCCGAGTGCGCCCGCCGGGGGCTCGCCACGAGCGGCTTCCAAGAGGTCTGGACCCGCCGCATCACCGCCTGGATCGCCGAGCAGACCCTTTACTGGTGCGGCCTCATGGTCGACGACGAGGCCGCCCTCACGCCCTGGCTCATGGACTTCGCCGAGCTCTACGTCGGGCGCGGCATGGCCGCCGCGAAAGCCGTGGGCGCACTCAGCTGCACCAAATCCGTACCCGAGACCCGGGCAGCCTTCGCCCGGCTCGCCGCGTACGAAGGCCTCCCGGACGAGATCCGTGAGTCGGTCGAGTACGAGCTCCGCTAGCGGTGGTTTGTTGGATCAAGCCGTATGGCGGGTAATCCGCCTATGCGGGGGTTCCCTGGCGGAGGGAGCCGGCCACGACCAAACCCAAACCGTGCCCACCGGCACCGGGACCGTTAGAGGGGTACGCGGCCCGATTCGACGATCTGTTCTCGCATCTGGCGCAGCGGCCAGGGCTTCGCGAGTACCTGACCGGACTGCTGGCGCCACGCGATCGTAACAAGACGCTGACGGCCTTGGCCGGGGCCGAGCCACTTGCTGGCGCCCAGCAGCCGGCCGTCCATTGCGAACTCGTCCGCCTCTACGGCCTGCGGCATTGGGTCGAGCAAAGCTACAAGCAGATCAAGGACGAGCTGGGCTGGGCCGACTTCCAGGTCCGTTCCGACATCGCCATCCGCCGCCATCAGGCGCTGGTGAACTGCGCCTTCTCCTTCTGCTGGGCCACCTGGTTCGTCTCCCCACCGGGGCCATCTGCTGTCGAAGCGGCAGAGAGGGGGCACACGCGCCGATTCCCAAGGTTCCCGGGGCCTTCACTGCATCCCACCGGCACCGAGCTGGCCCCACACGCTGCGCGCGGTCCGCAGTTGGCTTACCCCGGCCATCACGCTCATGCGCTGGTGGCGAGCGTGGTCGATGGCGCCCCCGCCTGCTGAGCTGCAAGCGCTGATCGACGCCGTCGGCGCAGCCACGGCCTACACCTTTATCTCCCACCTTGATCCAACAAACCACCGCTAGCGGCGGCGGTAGACGATCGCCTCCTCGGAATCCTCGGCGCCCGCCGAACCGACCAGTATGAGGCCCGAGGTTCCAGGGATCGAAGTCAGTGCGTACTCGTTCCATTGCTCCTCCACCGAGCCGTCAACGGCGAGGAACTCGCGCGTCCACCTCCGCCCGCTGTAATGCAGGAGCATGACCCCCCAGGAATTGCGCTCGGAGGAGCCCACCATCCACACGTCGTCGCTGCCTAAAGCGGTCACACTGTGCAAGCTGCCCTGTCCGCCGGGTAGCTCGGCCTGCTTCCAGGAGACCCCATCCCAATGCAATACCAGCGGACGGACGACACCTCCTCCCCCGCAGCGCCAGCCCGTGCCGGCCTCACCCACAGCCCAGACATCGGACGGACCTTTCTGCAAGATGCCTCTGAGTGCGCCAGCGCCCATTGCCGGGAGACGCATCTTCACAAGCGGTTCCTGGGGAGAAGACCTGTGCCAGATTGCCGGACGTGAACCGGTACACCCCTCGGGGGTCCGGCTCCCGGCTATCCAAGTATGTCCGGCACCGGCGTCCACGGCGTCGAAGCTCCCTCCCCGCTCGAACTCCTGCTTGTAAAAACGCTTGCCGTTCCACGACAGAAGGATTGGGGTAAACGAAGGGCCGTCATCCGTGTACTCCCACCGCTTGCCGGTCAACACGACTCGTGAACCGTCTACTGCGACATCGCTCAGAGAGCGGTTCTTCCCTTCGCCCAAGGGTTTGATCGTCCGCCATGTGTGACCGTCCAAACGCAGGGCGAAGGGCGCGTCCTCCTCATTGTCCCCGACGCCGGCGTTCCCCACAGCCCAGACGTTTCCCGGGCCGTCAGCGTCGATACCTCCCATCCCTGTGTCGCTCGCTTCGGGGAAGCGCTTCCAGAGCCTCTCCTCTATTCGCCACCTCTTGCCGTCCATTCGCAGAAGAACGCCCTGGCGGGGCTCGTCGTACGCATCGGCGTAGTAACCGACAGCCCACGCGGTATCCGGGCCCGTCGCCACAACATCGCTCAGGCCCGTCACCCTGACATGGCCCCCCGGCGTGACGAGGTCGGCCTCGGGCGCGACCCGATACCACCCGGAAGCCACCATGGACTCTTCGAGAGATTGCGGCGCGGCCGACAGCGGCGGACTCGCGGCGGGCGGGGGCCCGGCTGTACATGCCGGCAGAACGAGCAGGCAGGTGAGCGTCGCCACTGCCCGGTGTGTTCTCAGGGCGCAACCTCCTGAAGATGACTTCGACCCAGCCAGTAGTTCAAGGGACGCCACGACCACCAAGCTCAGAGGCACGTCACTCCTCACCGTGCCAAGCTACCAGCGAAAGATCACCAGGACTGTTGCGGCGGAGGTCCGAGACAAGGCCACAGGGTAGTCGCCGGGCCACTAGCGGGCCTTTGCGCAGCCGCACCAGCGGCTTGACGTCCTTGTCCAGATGGTCGCCGGACAGGCCGAACTTCTTCAGCACCGCGCGCAGGTCGCTGTTGTTCAGGATGGGTCCCTCACTATTCTTGGGCGAACCGTAGCGGCCTGGACGCCCGTCGAGGGCGGGTTCGCCCGCACTGAGCTCCTCGACCTCGCGCACGCACGCGCGCGTTGACTCTCGAAACTCCCGCAGGCTGCGTCGACCACCGCTGCGATGTGGCCCGCGAACGGCCCGGCCGACTCCTGACCCACGGGAAACCGGCAGCAAGACCCACCGGAGGCGAAGACCCGATCCTGAGCGCGTTCCCCGGCCGGACACGCCGCTGCTGGGAAGGTGCTCGGGTCGTGGCAGGGTTCTTCGCGCAGCCATCACAGGCTATGACCAGCCCTATTAGCCCTTTCCGGCTTACTTGGTCTGCCCCCTTTCAAGCTTCTGACCAGGTAGATCGCTTGACAACCCAGACCACGATCGCGGTCCGTGGAGAGCTGGCTAGCGCTGAAAGTGCCAGAACAGCATTGACGGCGTCCCGGCGACGGCCGCGTGCGCCGCCTCGGGCGCCAGGTCGCACAGGGCCCACGGCCACACGTCCCACGGCTCCAGGACGTCGGTCCGCTCGCGCGGCTCCCCTGACGGGTGCCGGAGCTCCTCGCAGCACCGCACCTGGAGCCCGGCCGCCAGCGCGGCTCGTACATAGTCCCCGACCAGGTGGCGGTAGGTGGCCACCCTCCCCGGCCGCCCGTCCGGCAGCCGTACGGGCGGGACCACCCCCCGCGCCACACCCTCGGGATGGATGTCGGCGATCACCACATGCCCGCCCGGCCGCAACACCCGGGCGAACTCGGCCAGCACCGGGGCCAGGACAGGCACATGCGTCAACGCCAGCGAGCAGACCACCAGGTCGACGGACTCGTCGGGCACCGGCAGGGAAGACAGGTCGCCCAGCCGGAACTCTGCCTGCGGCACCCGCTGGCGCGCCCGCTCCAGCATGTCGGGCGAGCCGTCCACGCCGCGCACCCGATGGCCGCGACCGGCCAGGTAAGCCGTCATCCTGCCGGTGCCGCACGCCGCGTCCAGCGCGTCGCCAGTCGGCAGCGTGTCGACGATCTCCCTGATGAAGGGCTCGTCGAGGTCGAACGTGGTGTTGGGCCCGTCGTAGGTCTGCGACCAGATCCGGTAACCCTCCACGGTGTCCACGCGGGCCACCTCGACGGCGGCGTCGGCCAGGGAGTCGTCGTCGAGGAACTTGCGGATCTCGGCCAGGCGCGCCTCGACGAACGCGCGGTCGTGCTCGCCGGTGTAGGACCGCATCTGCGTCGGCGGTGTGCTTGCGCCGCGCGGCTCCCGCTTCCGTCGTGCGGAGGCGGGAGTGTTCTGCTCGACAGGTGCGGTGTGGTCAGCGGCGATACATCACGTACAGCTTGCAACCGTGGGAGGCGGGTTCGTCCGTCAGCTTGATGGCTTTGGTTCGCTCACGTAGTGGGTTGCGCTCCACGTGTCGTTGGTCCGGGTTGCCGCACGCAGGATGCCGTCCATGTCGCGGAGGAAGATCCACAATTTGCCGTCATTGTGCGTGGTGAGGGCCGGTGTTGAATCCTGGCCCTGACCGCCGCCATCTGAGGGCGCGGCGGTCGCTGCCGCTGGTCCCGCCGTCGGCGCCGTAGACGGGCGTGGGGCGAGCCGAGAACGCTGGCCTCATGGATGCATCGCCGATTGAAGGTCCGTCGCGACGAGAGGTGGGTTTCCACGGAAAAGTTTATACCGAATGTTCAACGATACCGTTGAAGGTATGGATATCAAGGACACAGCCCGGCCGCTCAATGGCACGGGCGTCTCGGCGTTCCTCCGTTCGCTTCCCGCCACGCCCCTGCTGCTCGGCCTGGGCGAGGCCAGGCACTTCGTGGGAGAGCTGGGCGAGTCGCGCAACGAGATCTTCCGGCATCTGGTCGAGCACGAGGGCTACCGGTCGTTCGCCATCGAGAGCGACTGTCTCATGGGCCTCGTGGTGGACGACTACATCGCGACGGGCGCGGGCACGCTCGATGACGTCATGGAACGCGGCTTCAGCCACGGCTTCGGCGCGTCCCCGGCCAACCGCGAGCTCGTTAGCTGGATGCGGGCGTACAACCAGGAGCACGACGAAAAGCTCCGGTTCTTCGGGTTCGACGGCCCGCTGGAGTATTGGGCGGCGAGCCCGCGCCAGGCGCTCACCGCCCTCCACGCCCTCCTCGACGGCCCGCTCCCGTGCACGATGGAAACTCTCGACGCGCTGCTGGGCCCGGACGACCGGTGGTCGAACGAGGCCACGGCCATGGATCCGTCCCAGTCGATCGGCCAGTCCGCCGACGCCCAGCGGCTGCGACTGATCGCCGACGACCTGGTGGCGCTGCTCGACACGCAGGCACCGCGGCTGAGCGCGGAGGACAGGGAGCGCGCGGCACTGTACGGGCGCACCGCCACCGGCCTGCTCCGCTACCACTACTGGCTGGCCGACGCGTCCCCGGCACGGTGGCCCCGGCTGTCGGCCCTGCGGGGCGCGATGATGGCCGCCAACCTGCGTGCCATCGCCGAGCAAGGCCCGGCCCTGGTCTTCGCGAGCAACCTTCACCTACAGCGGAACAAGACCTTCATGTCGTTCGGCGGCCAGACGCTGGAGTGGTGGAGCGCGGGGGCGATCGCCGAAACACACCTGGGCGACCGGTACGCCTTCCTGGCCTCGGCCCTCGGCAGGGTCGGCGACGACACCCCGTCCCCGGACACCGTCGAGGGCCTCCTGTCGACGCTCCCGTGGGACCACTCTCTCATCGACGCCCGCCGTCTGGCCGAGGCCGTCACGAAGCCCGCCCCGCGCACCTCCCACGATTTCGCCTATTTCCCGCTGGACCCGGCCCAGCTCCACATGATCGACGGCATCGTCTTCCTCAAGCAGGCTGTCAGGCTGAAAAAGCTGGGCTAATAGTGCCAGGGCTTCGTCCACTTGCAGCTCGTCGGCGTCGTGCAGGCCAGCCAGGATGGTGCAGGGCAGGTGGTCGGGGGCGTAGCAGGCCAGCAGGTTCAGCAGACGTGCGGCCAGCGGGTTGACCTCGTGGACGCGGGCCTGGCTGAGCGTCCAGACCTTGGCCACCACGCGCTCGGTGTCGCCGTCGACGGGCGCGGCGGCATACATACGCGCGGGGAGTTCTTGAGCAGGTTCAGGTATCGGCGCAGGGTGACGCGGGGAGTGTGGGCGATTTAGGCGCCGGCCTGGGTCAGTGCCAGCGGGAGGTCCCCCAGTTGGTCAGCCAGCTCGTCCAGCCCTTTGGAGTCGGAGGCGCCGGGTGGGCCGACGAACTGGGCCAGCAGCCGGATCGAGGCCTTCCGTGGGAGCAGCGCCTGTGTGATCACGGCCTTGCCAGTGCCGATCTCCAACGTCGCCCGCAACGCCGCGAGCGCCTTCTGGCGCCCGACGAATCGGGCCGCTGTACGGCGCGGCAAACACGGCGTGACGCAGCCGATAGAGCTCAGGGTCGAGGGCGGGTGGGCGTCCGCCCGTCGATCCCCGGGTTAGCCTGCGGTTTTCGCGGCGAATTTGAGCCGACCTGATCGTTCACATAAGAAAAGTGCCCTTGAGCTGGGATGATCGGACTTGTCTAAGGCCCCGTCCACCCCAGATCAGAAGGCACTTTCCGCGTGAACTCTACCGCTTCCCGCCGCAAGATCACCGTGTCTGCCGATGGCCGCGGGCTGGTCTCACACGCCGGCGGCCTGCTGCTGTTGCAGACGCTGCGCATCACTGGGCTGGACAAGGCCCTGTCGCAGAGGCTGGAGCGGTGGCGGCCCGGCCGCGCTATCCACGACCCTGCAAAGATCGTCACCTGGACGGGGCCGTCGCGCATGAGCGGGGCTCGCCGTGCCGGATCGATCAGGGTCCGCAACTGATCGCGGTTGGCGCCCAGTTGTTCCATGACGACCGCGGTCATCATGTCCACGTCGCTCACTGGCCGCCACTCGGGCTCACCTCAGCCATCCCTGCCGCCACCATCGCCACGCGCCATGCCTCAGATCGTCCCAGACCGGCACCGGCCGCCCGCCGTACCCCCGGGCCGCCTCGGGTCCAGCGGCTTGCCCAGCTCGGCGTAGTTCTCCACGCGGCGGGCGGCGAAGTCCTTGGGCAAGTCCTCCTCCGGGTCGCGGAAGGAGTGGGCGCCGACCACCCAGATCTCCTTGCACCGCAGGGCCTCGCGCAGCGCTTGGAAGGTGACGATCTCATACGCCATCCGCACCACCCGCCGACGGCCCAGCTTGTCGCTTTTGAACACCAGGTCTTCCCAGTCGCCGGCCGTTCCGCGGTGCTCGGGCACCACCTCGCCGCGCGGGTGCGTGCCAGGCGGTGGGGTCCAGCAGGCCGAAGGAGATCAGGCCGGTGCCACGGCGGCCGGCGACGGCGGCGGCCTTCGGCCCGAGCAGCGCG